>CAMFIX010000043.1 GCA_945952425.1 uncultured Pseudorhodobacter sp.
GACCGACATGACCACATCCGAGCGCATCGAATACAGCATGATCACGCACAGGCAGCCGCCTGTCCAATAGACCAAGAGTTTGACGATGGCGTCCAGCACGGTTCACAAAGCCTCAACTTGCCTTCCGGTCGCGATGCGGGCCATTTAAACCCGCATCGCCCAACAGGGTCTTAACGCCCCATCGCCTTCAACACCGCCTCGCCCAGGGTGGCGGGGCTGTCGGCGACGACGATGCCGGCGGATTTCATCGCCTCGATCTTCGATTCCGCATCGCCCTTGCCGCCGGCCACGATGGCGCCCGCATGACCCATGCGGCGGCCCTTCGGCGCGGTGCGGCCCGCGATGAAACCCGCGCAGGGCTTGCCCCGGCCCTTCTTCGCCTCCGACGCGAGGTAAGCCGCGGCCTCTTCCTCGGCCGAGCCGCCGATTTCGCCGATCATGATCAGGGCTTCGGTTTCGGGATCTGCCAGGAACATCTCCAGCACCTCCAGGTGCTCGGTCCCCTTGATCGGGTCGCCGCCGATGCCCACGGCGGTGGACTGGCCAAGCCCGAGGTCCGAGGTCTGCTTGACCGCCTCGTAGGTAAGCGTGCCCGAGCGCGAAACAACCCCCACCTTGCCGCGGCGGTGGATGTGGCCGGGCATGATGCCGATCTTGCAGGCGCCGGGCGTGATCACGCCGGGGCAGTTCGGCCCGATCAGCCGGGTCTTGGAATTGATCAGCGCGCGCTTGACCTTCATCATGTCCAGCACCGGGATGCCCTCGGTGATGCAGACCACCAGCGGGATTTCGGCGTCGATGGCCTCCAGGATCGAGTCGGCCGCGAAGGGCGGCGGCACGTAGATGACGCTGGCATCGGCGCCGGTGCGGGCCACGGCCTCATGCACCGAATCGAAGACCGGCAGGCCGAGATGCTCGGTCCCGCCCTTGCCGGGGGTCACGCCGCCGACCATCTTGGTGCCATAGGCGATGGCCTGTTCCGAATGGAACGTGCCCTGGCTGCCGGTAAAGCCCTGGCAGATGAGCTTGGTGTTTTCATTGACGAGAATGGCCATCGGGCGTCCTTTCGTGGATCGGGTCGGGCCGGGCCTTGCGGGCCGGGCTCAGGGGCGGGGCGCCCCGGAATATCTTGGGCTCAGCCATCGGCGGCCGCCTTTTCTGCCTTGCGCGCGGCGCGGCGCGCGGTGCGGGCGGCCACGCGGTCCAGCGTCAGGTTCAACCGACGCGGCTGGGGCAGGGCGGCGATCACCTCGGTCGGCACTTTCAGCCGGGCCGGGCACAGGTCTTCGGCCAGCCCCTCCATCAGGGTCTGGAAGGCGGCGCGCGCCTCGGCGGGCAGGTCTTCGGGCTCGCGGCAAGACGCCTCGACCGGGTTCTTCGGGCGGCGCAGCAGCGCCAGCCGGTCGGCCCCGAAATCACGCGCCATCAGCGCATCGAGCCTTTCCTGACCCTCGGCCATCTTCTGCGCGGCCTCTGGCCCGAAGGCCGAGAAGCGGCGGTCCTTCATCCCGGCGCTGCGGGCCTGCAGCGCGGTCGAGATCACGCGGCAGAGCCGCAAATCCTCGACCAGATCCAGGTCTTCCAGCACGCGATAGGCCTGCGCCGCCGCCAGCACGCCGATCTCGCCGATCGTGGCATTCACGGTCTCCACCTCGGTCGAGATCCGGCCGCGGATCTTGTCGCCCAGCCCGGCCAGCGCCATGACCTGATCGACCACGCCCAGGCCGCCCGCGCCGGTCACATCGCCGCGCACCTCGATCCCCTCGGCCTCCAGGCTGCGATGGGTCTCTGCCAGGATCGTATAGCCCTTGTCGGCGCGGTCGTAGATTTCGGCATCCAGCCGCACGTCGTAGAGCGTCTTGACCTTCTGGGCATAGGCCGAGTTGCGCTTGTCGACCGTGTTGCGCTGCAGATAGATCAGGCGGATATCCTCGACCCCGGCCTGTTTGGCGAAGCGTTTCAACAGCTTGATGTTGCGCCGCTGTTCGATCTCGAACCGTTGCAGCGTGGGACACTGGTCGCGCTTGCCCGTCACCGCGGCCTCGATCTCGGCATGGCGCAGATCGACGAAGAGCGGCACTTCGAAATATTCCGCCGACAGAAGGATGTCGCGGCCGCGGTTGGCCAGGCAGAACTCCAGGAAATCGGCGCGGATCTTGGCCTGCGCCTCGTCCAGCTCGGCCTTGCGGGTCAGCAGGGCGCGGGCGACGAGCGGCGCATTGCCGGTGACATTGCCCAGGTGGACGGGAAAGGCGATCCCCGCCGCGTCCAGCGCCGCGGCATTGCGGGCGAACCAGGTCTGCACGGCGGTGCTGCCGGTCTTGTGCAGCCCTGCGTGAAGCACCAGGCGGCTCATCCGCGCCCCCGTTTCGGGGCGGACGCCGTTTTCTGGCGCGGCGGCGGGGGGTAAAGGGCTGCAAGCTCGGCCGTGGGCAGGCTGCCCGTCGCCGAACCCGGCAGGGTCGCGGCAAAAGCCTCGGCCGAGCGCGAGAGCCGCCCGAACCCCTTGGACGACAGCTTGCGCGCAGCAGCCTCGAACGCGCCGACGACCGTCGCATGCGGCAGATCGACCGGCGGCACGGGGTCTTTCAGCGGCTCGGCCAGCCATTCGGGCGAGGGCTCTTTCTCGAACCAACGTTCAGCAAAAGCTGCCCGTCCGGGTTCGAACCGCGCCGAGATCGCCTCTTGCAGCGCGCGCTCCAGGATGAAGGGCGTGCCGGGCAGCGTGACCTCGCCCAAGGCGCGGTAAAGCGCCGCGGCGGCCTCGGTGCGCTTTTCCAGGTTCTTGCCGCCGAATTCGCGATCGACATGGCGCGCGAACGTGGTCAGCAGGGTCGCGACCTCTTGCGTCGGCGTCGGGTTGGCCAGGGCCTCGACCGCCATGGCTTGCGGCAAAAGCCCGTCGGGCAGGGCCAGGAACTCCCAGAAATCGGCGGTGAGCGAGCCATCCTTCAGCCGCGCCCGGCTGAATTCGCGCACATGCACGTGATCCTTGCCGAAGACCTCGGCAAACCCCTCGATAGCGGGGGCGAAGTCGAAGGCCGCCTGGCCCACCCGCCCCGGACGGCCGGGCCCATGCAGCTGGCGGCCGATCTTCAGCGCCTGCAGGTAAAGCGAGGCGTAAAGGCCGATATGGGGACGGACATAGAAATAGATGTCGATCTCGGCGATACCGGCCTCGTCCAGCACGGACTTCAGCGCGACGGGATCGGCGCTGATGAAGACCTCGTCGGTCAGCAGAAAGCTTTGCGCCTCGGGGTGGGCGGCGACATCGGCCAGCATCGCGGCCACGGAGGGGCCACGGGACTTGTCGCGCAGCTCCAGCTGCAAGGCGCCGTGCTTGGCGCTTTTCTCGTCCAGCCCCGGCATGAAGACACCCGCGGCCCGCAGCGGCTCGCGCACCTGGCGCAGCACGCGCTGCAGGGCGGTGCTGCCGGTCTTGTGCGTGCCGGCATGGATCTGGAAACGGCTCATGCGCGGGCTCCGAAGCTGATGCGCAAAAGCGGGCGGGAGGGGAACATGGGGCGCTTTCCTTTCAATGTCATCGGCATCTGGCGCTTCCTAGCGGCTTTCCCGCCCTGTTGCACCCGATTTGCGCCCCCCTGTCCCGTTCCGGCTCAGCCCTTGACCGCGCTGACGATCTTTTGCGCAGCATCCGACAGATTGTCGGCCGCAATGACGTTCAGGCCCGAGTTGCGGATGATCTCTTTCCCAAGCTCCACATTGGTGCCCTCCAGCCGCACGACCAGCGGCACCTTCAGGCCCACTTCCTTGACCGCGGCCAGCACACCCTCGGCAATGATGTCGCAACGCATGATGCCGCCGAAGATATTGACGAGAATGCCCTGCACATGCGGGTCCGAGGTGATGATCTTGAAGGCCTCGGTCACCTTCTCCTTGGTGGCACCGCCGCCGACGTCGAGGAAGTTGGCCGGTTCCGCCCCGTAAAGCTTGATGATGTCCATCGTGGCCATCGCCAGGCCTGCGCCGTTCACCATGCAGCCGATGTTGCCATCCAGCGCGACGTAATTCAGATCGAACTTCTGCGCGGCAAGCTCCTTGGGGTCTTCCTCGGTCTCGTCCTTCAGGGCGGCGATGTCGGAATGGCGGTAAAGCGCATTGCCGTCAAAGCCCATCTTGGCGTCCAAGAGCTTCAGATTGCCGTCCTTCAACACGCAGAACGGGTTGATCTCCAGCATGTCCATGTCCTTGTCGATGAAGAGCTGGTAAAGCTTCTTCACGATGGACACGCATTGCTTGACCTGGTTGCCGGTCAGACCCAGCGCAAAAGCCACGCGGCGGCCGTGGAAATCGCTGATGCCCGAGGCCGGGTCGATGGAGAAGCTGAGGATCTTCTCCGGCGTCTCATGCGCCACATCCTCGATCGACATGCCGCCCTCGGTCGAGCAGACGATGGAGATGCGCGAGGTCACGCGGTCAATCAGCAACGCCAGGTACAATTCCCGCGCGATGTCGCTGCCGTCTTCGAAATAGATGCGGTTGACCTGCTTGCCCGCCGCGCCGGTCTGCACCGTCACGAGGGTGCGGCCCAGCATCTGGCGGGCGAATTCCGCCGCCTCTTCCACGCTGCGCGCCAGCCGCACGCCGCCCTTTTCGCCGGCTTCGGGTTCCTTGAAATGCCCTTTGCCGCGGCCGCCCGCATGGATCTGCGCCTTGACGACCCACAGCGGGCCATCCAGCTCTCCGGCGGCGGTCTTGGCATCTTCGGCCCGGGTGATGGCGCGGCCGTCCGAGACGGGGATGCCATAGCTGCGCAGAAGGGCCTTGGCCTGGTATTCGTGGATGTTCATCGAGGGCTCCCGCAGGGGGTTGCATGAGGATTTGGCCGCGTTCTGGCACAGATTTCTGCGGCGGCAAAATGGGAAATCTGCCGGATTGCCGGAAAAGCGACATTTGTGATCACGGCCAAAAAATTTGTGATCACTGGTAATCGCGCGGTAAGAATTGCTGCAAATCCGGGCAAGCTGCCCGGCCGGGCGGCATGGTGCAAAACTGTTACCGGACTGTCACCGGGGCGAAACATCGCCGGGCTAGCCGGTGGCCCAGATCCAACCCCAGCGGAGCCTCCAGATGCGCCACTATACCGCCGCCTTCCTTCTTGCCCTCGGCCTTGCCGCCCCGGTCCTGGCCGAAGACGCCAAGCCCTTCACCGATGCCAGCGTCATCGACCTGACGCAGCTCTTGACCCCGCCGCCGGCCGACGACTCGGCCCAGACCAAGGCCGAGCTCGAGACCGTGCTGAAAGTGCAGGCCGAGCGCACCGATGCCACCGCCGCGCGCGCCAAGGCCGATGACGAGGAAGATGTCTGGGTCTTTGCCGATGTGATCGCCAATCCCGCCTTCACCGCCGAAAAGCTGCCGAAATTCGCTGCCTTCTTCGACCGCGTCGTCGCGACCGAAGGCGAAGTCGTCGATCCGGCCAAGAAGACCTGGGCGCGTCAGCGTCCCTATCTCGTCTCCGACAAGGTCGAGCCGCTGCTGGAAAAGAAGAAATCCGGCGCCTATCCCTCGGGCCATTCCACGGTGGGCACGCTGATGGCCATCGTCCTGTCGAACATGCTGCCGGAAAAGCGCGCCGCGATCATGGCGCGGGCGGCGGAATACCGCCAGAACCGCGTGGTGGCGGGGATGCACTATCCGTCTGACATCGTGGCGGGCGAAATCTCGGGCACGGTGATCGCGGCGCGGATCATGGGGCAGGACGACTTCAAGGCCGAATACGAGGCCGCCAAGACCGAGCTGCGCGGCGCGCTGGGCATGTAAGCCCCCTGGGATCGCAGAGGCCGCCGGGAGACCGGCGGCCTTTTCATTTGGGCAGGCAGAGGCAAAGCCTTTGGCCGCGCGGCAGGTAGGGGTCGGAAAGGGTGGCGGCGAAGCCCGCGGCCTCGGCGGCTTGCAGAACCTCTGTTTCGCGGTGGTGCCAGGGATAGCGGTCGGGATGGGTGACGACGCCGTCGGGCTGGCGGAAGGGCCGGTCATGCGCCGCATCGGGGACGAGGAAGACGGTGAAGAGCAGTTTTTGCAGACTGGGGAGCCTGGCGCGCAGCTTGGGCAGGGCCCGGGCGAGGTGGCCGAGCGGCAGGTGGGTAAAGACGGCGAAGGCGATGGCGAAGTCGATGTCGGCGGGGATGCCGGGCAGGTCGAAATCGGCATCCTCGATCAGCTGGGCGGGATCTAGGCGGGATTTGTCGGCGATTTCCTCGGCATAGCCGCGCCGGAGGAGGTCGCCGGAGAGGTCGGTCGCCCAATAGTTCCCGGGGTTCAGATAGGGCACGGCGCGGCACCCGAGGCGGAGGGAGCCTGCGCCGATGTCCAAAAGCTTGTGATGCGGGTCGAGGCCCTGGGCCAGCAGCAGCTGCATCTGGACGAGGCCGGTTTCCTCCCACCGCCCGCCCACGATATCGCGGTGGCGGCCCTTGGCGAGCGCCTCGTCGTAAAAGCCGGGGGCGTGATAGGGCGAGATCGGTTTCATGTGACACGCCCGGGGAGGGCTCCTCCCTCCCCGGACCCCTCCGTGGGATATTTCTGGACCAATGAAATCAGGGAGAGACGATCTTCAGCATCAGGTTGGTGGCGGTCTCCATGTCCTGGACCGAGACCCATTCCAGCGGCCCGTGGATTTCGGCCATGCCGGTGAAGAGATTGGGGCAGGGCAGCCCCATCTCGGTCAGGCGCGAACCGTCGGTGCCGCCGCGGATCGGCGTCGTCGTGGGGGTGAGGCCAAGCGCGCGGGCGGCGTCGAGCGCGCGGGTCACCGGGGTCATGTCGTTTTCCAGCCAATAGCGCATGTTGCGGTATTGCGGCTTGATTTCGCAGGTGATTTTCGCGCGCGGCTCTTCGGCCTGCAGGCGGGCGCAGGCCTCTTGCAAGAGGGCGCCCTTGGCGGCCAGGCCCTCGCGCTCGAAGTCGCGCAGGATCAGGCGGATCGTCATCTCGGAGGAGCCGCCGGCCATGTCGGTGACATGCAGGAAGCCCTCGCGGCGTTGGGTGTTCTCGGGCGTCTGGGTTTGCGGCAAGGCGAGGAGGAGCTTGGCGGCCAGCGTCGTGGCGTTGACCATCTTGCCCGTCGCATAACCCGGATGGGCGCTGACGCCGGTGATCGTGACCATGGCGCCATCGGCCGAGAAGCTTTCGTATTCGATCTCGCCGACTTTGCCACCATCGAATGTATAGGCGAAATCGGCGCCGATATCGGCGGGCAGGCGGGGGGAGACGCCGCGGCCGATTTCCTCGTCGGGGGTGAAGGCCAGGCGGATCGGCCCATGCCGGCCTGGGTTGGCCAGCAGGTGGCGCGCGGCGGTCATCAGGATGGCAACGCCGGCCTTGTCATCGGCGCCCAAGAGCGTGTCGCCCGAGGCGGTGATGATCGTGTGACCGATCTTTTTCGCAAGCTCGGGCGAGGTTTCGGGCGAGAGCACGAGGCCCTCGTTCAAGGGATAGGTGATCGTCCCGCCGTTATACCCGCGGTGGACACGGGGTTTCACGCCACTCGCCTTGTATTGCGGGGCGGTGTCGACATGGGCGAGGAAGGCGATGGTCGGGCCGGGCTCCGTGCCGGGAATCGTCGCCAGGACCGCGCCGTAATCGGTCAGGGTGACATCCTGCGCGCCGATCTCGGTCAGCTCGGTCACCAGCAGGTTCAGCATGTCGAACTGCACCTTCGTCGAGGGCGCGCCCTTCGCATCCGGGTCGGACTGGCTGTCGATGGCGGCATAGCGAACGAGGCGGGTTTCGAGCTCGGCGGCGAAGGACATTTGAGGCCTGATGTTGGGGAAGGGCAAGGATCGGGCAGTTTCGGGCAGTGGCGCCCGTGAAAATGTTCGAAAATGGAAAGGCCTAGTCGGCCTTGCCCTCGGCTTTCTTCTCGGCGGCGGCCTTCATGCGGGCCAGGAGCGCCGCTTTGTCGGGCGTCTTGCCATGCGCCTCTTTCGGCGCGCCATAGCGGTTCTGGCCGTCGAAGGCGGGGCGGCCCTTGGCGCCCTTGGCATTGCCGGATTTCGAATAGTCCATGGGATGGTCCTTTCAGGAAGCGGCCCAAAGTGTCCTGCAGGCCGGGGCCAAGCGCAAGAGGGGCAAAGCAAAGGGGCGCACGACGGATCGTGCGGCCCGGGGGATGTCAGGGCCTTCAGGCCAGCGAGGGGTCGATGGCCTTGCAGGCGGCGACGAGGCCCTTCACGGCATCGACCGACTTCTGGAACATGGCGTTTTCCTCGGCGGTCATCTGGATCTCGACCAGACGCTCGACGCCGCCCGCCCCCAGGATCACCGGCACGCCGACATACATGCCCTCCAGCCCAAAGGCGCCGTCGACATAGGCCGCGACGGGCAGCAGGCGCTTTTGGTCCTTCAGATAGGCTTCCGCCATCTCGATGGCCGAAGCGGCGGGGGCATAGAAGGCCGAGCCGGTCTTCAAGAGGCCCACGATCTCGGCGCCGCCATCGCGGGTGCGCTGGATGATGCCGTCCAGCTTCTCCTGCGTGGTCCAGCCCATCTTCACCAGGTCCGGCAGCGGGATGCCCGCAACCGTCGAATAGCGCGCCAGCGGCACCATCGTGTCGCCATGGCCGCCGAGGACGAAGGCGGTCACGTCCTTCATCGAGACGTTGAATTCGGTGGCCAGGAAATGCCGGAAGCGGCCCGAATCGAGCACGCCCGCCATGCCGACCACCTTGTTGTGCGGCAGGCCCGAGAATTCGCGCAGCGCCCAGACCATCGCATCCAGCGGGTTGGTGATGCAGATGACGAAAGCGTCGGGCGCATGGGCCTTCAGGCCCTCGCCCACGGCCTTCATGACCTTGAGGTTGATGCCCAGCAGGTCGTCGCGGCTCATGCCCGGTTTGCGGGGGACACCGGCGGTGACGATGCAGACATCGGCGCCCGCGATCTCGGCATAGGAATTGGCGCCCTTGATCGTGGCGTCGAAGCCCTCCATGGGCCCGGATTGCGAGATGTCGAGCGCCTTGCCCTGCGGCGTGCCCTCGGCGATGTCGAAGAGGATCACATCCCCCAATTCCTTGATGGCGGCGAGATGCGCAAGCGTCCCCCCGATTTGCCCGGCGCCGATCAGCGCGATCTTCGGTCTGGCCATGGATTCCCCCTTGGGCAGTGCGGTTGACGCTGGTTGCATAGGCGCTCGGGGCCCGTCTGTCCAGCGCGCCGCGCTGCGGCAAAGGGCTGCGGGCTGGCGAATTCATTCGGATTGCGCTAACGGGGCGGGAGGAGCGGGGGCCAGCCCCCGGACCCCCGGAATATTTGCACCAAATTGAAAGAGGCGCCGATGGAGGGCTGGCAGTTCTGGGTCGTGGCGGTGATCGGCGCGATCTTTACCGGGGCGGGCAAGGGAGGCTTGCCCATCGTGGGGGCCTTGACCGTGCCGGTGATGAGCCTTGCGATCTCTCCGGTCGCGGCGGCGGGGTTGATGCTGCCGGTCTATGTGGTCAGCGACTGGTTCGGGCTTTACGCCTATCGGAAAGAGTTCGACCGGCGCGTCCTGGTCATCGCGATGGCGGGGCTGACCTTGGGCGTCGGGATCGGCTGGGCGGTGGCGCAGCATATTTCCGAGGATTGGGTGACGGCGCTGGTCGGGCTGATCTCGATCCTCTTCAGCCTGAACCAGCTGTTCCGCCGCGCCGCCGTCGGGGTGGCGAAGCGGGCCGAGGTGGGCCCGGGGATTTTCTGGTGCACGATCGCGGGCTTCACCAGTTTCGTCAGCCACACCGGCGGGCCGCCCTATCAGGTCTGGACGCTGCCACTTGGCATGCGCAAGGCGGTGTTCGCGGGCACCTCGACCATCGCCTTCGCCTATATCAACGCGGTCAAGCTGATCCCCTATTACTTCCTGGGCCAGATCACGATCTCGTCCCTGGAGACGGCGGCCATGCTGGTGCCGGTGGCGGTCGTTTCGGTCTGGCTGGGGGTCTGGGCGGTCAAGCGTCTGCCGGAGAAGGCGTTTTTTACCTTCGTCACCTGGTCGCTCTTGCTGATCGGGATCGACCTGGTGGTGAAGGGCGTCACGGGGGTGGAGCCCTTGATCGCCTTCTTCGCCCTCTTCTAGGCCGGGGCGCCCTTGACCTGGGTGGGCTTCACCTCTTCGAACGCCTTGCCGGTCGCCACGAGGCAGGTGAGGCCGTTGGGCAATGTGGCGGTCAAGGTCCAGGTGCCGGTCTGCGGCGCGGCGTAAAGCTCCATCACCGTATTGTCCTGGGCCAGGCCCATGGCATGGGCCGCCTCGCCATATTGCGCCTGCAGCGCCTCGGCCACCTTGTCATGCGGGGCGCAGGGCGGAGTGTCGGCCAGGGCCAGGCCGGGCAAGAGGGCAATTGCGCAGAGAATCCTTTCCATCGGGAGCATCCCGGGGCGGAGCCGGCCGCCGACCGTGTGCCGTTCTGGCGCGCCCAGCCTGCGCCCGGTGTGCTGAGATTTGGTTAACAGGCGGCACGCCGTAATTTCTGCGCTGCGGCAAAATGACTCTTGCGGTTTCTGCCAAACTCATGCCTTCATGCGCAAGATTGTTGCGCGGAGGAATCATGTCTGCCCTGATCCGGTCGGTTCTGTATATCCCGGGCTCGAAAGCCCGGGCGCTGGAGAAGGCGGCGACGCTGGCCTGCGATGCCATCATCTTCGACCTGGAAGATGCCGTGGCGCCCGAGGAAAAGCCGGCGGCGCGGGGCTTGCTGGCGCAGATGCTGGCCGAGGTCGATTATGGGCCTCGGCTGCGGCTGGTGCGGGTGAACGGGCCGGCGACCGAATGGGGCGTGGCGGATCTCGCGGCCTTCGGCAGCCATCCCGGGGTGGACGGGATCGTGCTGCCCAAGGTGAATGGCGCGCAAGACCTTGATCTGCCGGGGGAAAAGCCGCTCTGGGCGATGATGGAGACGCCCTTGGCAATGCTGAACGCCGCGGCCATCGCGGCGCATCCGCGGCTGGCAGGCCTGGTGATGGGGACGAACGACCTGCTGAAAGACCTCGGCGCGCGGTTCCGACCCGACCGGGCGGCGCTGGCCACTGGACTTGGGCTTTGCACGCTTGCCGCGCGGGCGCATGGGCGCGTGATCCTGGATGGAGTTTACAACGCCTTCAAGGACTTGGAGGGCCTGGCCGCGGAATGCGAACAGGGCCGTGACCTGGGGCTGGACGGCAAGACCCTGATCCATCCCGACCAGATCGCCACGGCCAACCGCATCTTTGCCCCGTCCGAGGCCGAAATCGACCTCGCCCGTCGCCAGATCGACGCCTTCGACGCGGCCACGCGCCGCGGCGAGGGGGTCGCGGTCCTGGACGGCCGCATCGTCGAGAACCTGCATGTCGCCAGTGCCCGCCGGTTGCTGGAGAAGGCCCGCGCCATCGCGGCCTTGCCCTTGTGAGCCGCCATGTGCTTACGTTCCTTGCGGTTTTCGCCGGTCCCGCCTGACCGGCGCCCTGGGGGCCCTCATGAAACTTTACCGTTTTCTCTCGGACGACGACACTTCGGCCTTCTGTCACAAGGTCACGGCCGCGTTGAACAAGGGGTGGGAGCTGCAGGGTTCCCCCACCTATGCTTTCGATGCGGCCCGCGGCGTCATGCGCTGCGGCCAGGCGGTGACCAAGGAAGTTCCCGGCACCTATACGCCCGACATCAAGCTGGGCGAGCAATGAGGTAAGATGAAAACCAACCCTGGCCGCTTTTTCGAGGATTACACCCTGGGCGAGGTAATCGCCCATGCCGTGCCGCGGACCGTGTCGGGGGGCGAGCGCGCGCTTTACCACGCGCTTTACCCGGCGCGGGGGGCTTTGCACTCCTCGGACGCCTTCGCCCAAGCCTGCGGTCTGGCTCAAAGCCCGCTGGACGACCTGATTGCCTTTCACACGGTCTTCGGCAAGACGGTGCCGGACATATCCTTGAACGCGGTGGCGAACCTGGGCTATGCCGAGGGGCGCTGGCTGGCGCCGGTCTGGCCGGGGGATACGCTGAGCGCCACGTCGGAAGTGATTGGGCTGAAAGAGAATTCCAGCGGCACGACCGGGGTTGTCTGGGTGCGGACGACGGGGCGGAACCAGCAGGGTACGGCGGTGCTGACCTATGTGCGCAGTTCCTGGGGCAACAAGGCCAAGCCGATCT
>CAMFIX010000044.1 GCA_945952425.1 uncultured Pseudorhodobacter sp.
GGCGTAAAACGCCCCGGCATTCTTCACATGCCTGCTCATCGCAACGTAACCGGCCGAAAAGGCCAGCATGATCAGCGTGATCAGCACGAAAGTCGCAGGTATCCCCGCGCCATTGCCCAGAAGGAAGGCCAAGGGCATCGCCCCCGCCACCCCCGTCAGGGGCGCCGCGGCCGAGATGACCATGAAGGTCACCGCGATCAGCCCCAGGGAATTCTTCCGCAGCTGGTTGGTCCCCAGCGCCTTTGACTCCGTCATGTCCTCTCCTGTTCCCACACGGGTCTTTTGCCCGTTGCGCTTCGTGATCCTAGTCCGACATTAGTTGCTTTAGCAACTATTTTCCATCGCCCTCCAATCCCACCGCCTTGCGATAGGCTCTTTGCCCGTAAAGCAGCGCCGCGGGGTTCTCGGACAGCCGCACGCCCATGACCCGGCCGACGAGGATGTGATGCGTCTCCCACAGCATGGCGGTGGCGAGGCGGCATTCCAGCACCGCGGTGGCGCCCAGAAGAAGCGGCTGACCCAAGGGCCCCGTCACCCAATCGCTGGCGGCAAAGCGCGCCGGGTGATCCTCGCCGCCGCGACCGGCGAAACGATTGGCGATGGCCTCCTGGTCCTCGGCCAAAAGGTTCGCGGCAAAGGCGCGGTTCTTCAGGATCGCACTGGCCGCAGGGGAAAGGTGGTGGATGCAGGCCAAGAGAGAGGGCTGCTCGCCATCGGCCGAGACCGAGGTCAGCGACGAGATCGTGACGCCAAAGCGCCCGCCCTCGCCGTCGGTGGTGGCGACCGCAACGAAGGTCGCGGCGCGGGACATGGCCTCCAGGAAACGCGGTCGCAGGTCCATGGCTTACCCCAGGTCGAAGAAACGTTCGAGTTCCACATCCGGCACTTTGCGGGCGAAGGCGTCGTATTGGTCCTGCCGGGTGGCGGTGAAGGCCTCGACGAAGCGCGGGCCCAGCCAGTCAGCGGCAAAGCGGCTCGCCCGCAGCCGCGCGATCGCTTCGGGCATCGAGCGGGCGAAATCGCGGGTCGCCGCTTGCGCATAGCCCGAGCCGATGACCTCCGGGTCGGGCTCGGTCTTGTCCAGGATGCCCTGCACCCCCGCCGCAAGCATCGCCGCGGTGATGAGGTAAGGGTTGGCATCGGCGCCGGCCATGCGGTTTTCGACGCGCAGGGAGCCCGCATCATGCCCGATCACCCTGAGGCAGGTCGTGCGGTTCTCGTATCCCCAGGTCAGCCCCGGCGGCGCAAAGGTGCCGGGGGCAAAGCGGCGGTAAGAGTTCACGGTCGGCTGGAAGATCAGCGTCAGATCGCCCAGATGGGCTTGGGCTCCGCCGAGGAAATGGCGGAAGGTCTCGCTCATGTGATGCGGGCCGTCGCCCCAGAAAGCGCCGCCCTGCAGGCTCATATGCAGGTGCATCGACTGGCTGTCCTGCGCCTCGCTCCACCGCGGCATGAAGGTAACCGACTTGCCCCGCCGCAGAGCCAGCGCCCGGATGAAATTCTTCAGCAGCATCAGCTGGTCGGCGGGTTCGACCCCCGTGCCTGCCCCGATGCAGGCCTCCATGAAGCCCGGACCGATCTCCTCCTGCAGTTTCACGAGGTCGATGCGCAGGGGCTCGGCCATCTCGGCCAAAGCCTCGTACCATTCGGTCTGCCAGACCTGATACAGCAGCAGGTCGTGGCTGGCATGGGGCGTCGCGGGTTTCAGATTGCGATAGCCCTTGGCGCGGGCGGTTTCCGCCGTCTCGTCGAAGAGCGTATACTCCAGCTCCATCCCGTATTTCGGGGTCAGCCCATGAGCCGCGGCACGCGCCAGCACCGCGCCCAGGATCGCGCGGGGGTCCAGCTTGGCAGACTCCCCAGTGTATTGCGACAGCACAAGCAGGTCCATCCCCGGCTTGGACCAGGGCAGGCGCCGCGCGGTCGAAGGGTCCACCTGCAGCCGGTCGTCGTGGAAATCGCCGCTGGCATCGTTGACGCCCGGGATGGTCAGCAGGACATCCGTCGGGTCCAGCGCCATCTGCGCCGGCGCCATGCCCATGCCGTCGCGCAAGATGCCCTGCAGCGCGCGCCCCGAGACCATTTGGCCGCGCATCAGCCCATTGGTATCGCTCATCGCGACGGTTGCGAATTTGTGGGCGGGGTCGGTCGGGTCGATCATGCTTCCCTCGTGTTCGCAGCGGGGATTGATTGGGAGGCGAGCCGCGCAAGGTCGCCCGGGGGATCGGTGGAATAGGCCAAAAGGTAAACGCGCAGGCCGTTTCGGATGTAGCGGTGCAGCTCTTCAAGGGTCGGCTGGGCGTCGGGGCGATAAAGCGCGCGCGTCCGGGGGGCAGAGAGCAACAGGCCCCACAAATCCTCCGCGGCAAGCTCGCTGTCGTCGAAGGAAAGGCGCCCGGCAGCACGCAGGGTTTCAAGATAGGCGATGATGCCGGAAAGCACCCGATCCGGTCCGGAGGCCTGGTAGGTGCGGCCGATCTCGGGAAAGCGCTGCACCTCGCCGATGATGAGCCGGGCGAGCGACAGAAGGTCCGGCCGCATCACCTGGCCTGCGTAATCCCAGGCAAAGGCCCAAAGGTCTTGCACCAGTTCCACGGGCTGCGCGAAGGGCCGCAGCATCTCGTCACGCTTGCCCTCCATCATCGCGGCGAAGAGCGCTTCCTTCGAGGCAAAGTATTGATAAAGCGTCGGTTTCGTAAGACCCGCCTCTGCCGCGACCATGTCCATCGTGGTGCCGGAATAACCCTTGGCCGCAAAGACTTTCAGCGCCGCGGCCAGGAACCGCGCCTCGCGCTCGCGCCGATTCTGTTCGCGTTTCGATGTCATAGGAAGCGGTTCACCTGGTCTGGCGCCTCGATGTTGCAGACATGTCCCGCGCCCTGGATGACCTCGAATCTTGTGGGGGTGAAGCGGGAGATGCGGCAGGCAACGGCGGCGATTTCGGCGGGCGAGGCGAGGCGGTCATGTTCGCCAGTGAGGAGGGTGACGGGCATGGTGAGCCGCGCGAAATCATGGGGGCCGGGGGGGGTGGTGAAGAGGTTCAGCGCGTCGCGATAGGTCGCGGCGGGGATGGCGGACATGCTTTGCAAGAGCGTCGCGCGGGTTTCCGAACTGGCATTTGGTCCAGCGATGATATTAACGACCGCTGGTGCGAAATCCTTCGGGGAGAGCCCCTGCGACAGCGGCACCTCACGCGAAAGCCGGAAGGCCTCGCGCTCTTGCGGCGGGGCTTCCGACATGCCGGTGCAGCCGCCGATGAGCGTCAGGGCGCTCAGCTCCTGGGGATAAGCGCAGGCAAAGGCCGTTGCAATCCACGCGCCAAGTGAAAGGCCGACGAGATGCAGTTTCCGCGCGCCGAAGGTCTGTTTCACTGCCAGGATGTCGGCGAAATGGTCCTGCAAGGTGGATTGCGCCGGGCCCAAAAGACTGCCGCCATAGCCTCGCAGGTCCATGGCCGCGGCAGGCGCGCTGCCGATCTGCCCCGCCCAATTCTCCTTCGCCCCACCGATGCCGTGGAGGAAGAGCTGCAGCACGTCTCCCCGTTTGCCATTGGTCAAAAGCGTCAGATTGCCGACCCTTTCCAGCCGCAAAAGCTGCGCCGTCTCCAGCGCTTGCAGACCGATGGCGAATATCTGTTCGGTCCCGGCACAGATCGCCGAAAGCCGAGGCTCCGCCGCTTCGATCTCTGCAGTCCAAAGCGCCTGCGTACCGGCTTCGGTCGCCTGCAACCGCAGCTCGGCGCGATAGCTTTCGCACCCGGCGATACCCTCCAGATGCATGTAACCGATTGTGTATTCGCTATCGGAAAGAAAGGTCAACTTCTCACGGTAAACCGTCGTTTCACCGGCGACGGTAAAGGCCCGAACGCCGCATTCGTCCCGCATCGAGGCGATCAACGGATGCCAAGGCGCGGTGAAATCGCGCGCCAGCGCCCAAACCTCGGCCAAGGGCCGCGCGATCTCGGCCCGGACCTCGACCCTCATCGCAGCGACCGCAAGGCGCCGTCGCCGCGCCACAGGGAATTGCGCGCGCCACCCTCGTCGCCCGGCGCATGATCGAGCTCGTCCATCTCGTAAAGCGCCAGAACGCCGATGTAGTCCTCCATGATTTCGGAGGTGTAGGGCAGCATCAACGCCCCGCACCGACTGTCGCGATACATCCGTTCCAGCGGCAGACTTTTCAGCATGGACTGGCCGCCACAGGTCCGAATGGCGAGTGCCGCGATCTCCTGCACGCCCTCCATCACGTTGTACTGCGCGGCATACATCCGCATGACTTCATGCTTGTTCGGGAACCCCTTGGCCTCCGAAAAAGCCTGCCACCAAAGCGCGCGCATATTGGCAAGCCGCGCATACATCTGGCTGACCGCAACCCGCTTGGTCGCATACATCCGCCGGTCGATCGGCGGCTGGCCGGGGATCTTGCCTTTCAGGTAAGCGACGGTGAAATCGAAGGCCCCCTGCGCGACACCCATATAGGTCGGCGAAAGCGTCGCCATCATGTGCGGCCAGTTCGGCAGGGTCTTGCCGAAGATGCCGCGGGGCATAAGCAGATCGTCGGCGGTGACGAAAACATCCTTCAGGATCAGGTCGCGCGAGTTGGTGCCGCGCATCCCCAAAGGGTCCCAGTCGCCCTTCACCGTCAGCCCCGGCGCATCCTTCGGGACCACGAAAAGCATCGTGTCCTCGTGCCGCGGCTCCTGGCCTTCGAAGACCTCGGTGCAGACGATGGTGTAATAGTCGCAATAGCCGGCCAAGGAGGCGAACTTCTTGAAACCATTGATTTTCCAGCCGCCCTCCACCGCCCGCGCCTGGGTCTGGTTGGGTTTCGAGGTCCAGTTCTGCCCGCCCTCCGAGATCGGCTGCGAGAAGATCGCGCGTTCCTTCATCGCGCGGGTAAATTGCCGCGCCCGCATCGGGGCGAAAGCCGCCTTTTCCTCGGCCGTCAGATTGCCCATGTCGAACATGAAACGCGACCAGGCCATCGAGGAATTGTGCATGTTGAAGGTCAGCGCGGTGGCGCCGCAATACTTGCCGATCTCGGCACCCACCATCGCATATTCGCCCATCGAAAAGCCCCAACCGCCGAATTCCTGCGGGATCGACAGGCCCAGAAAGCCGGCATCGGCGAGGTCGCGGTAGTTCTCGGTCGGGAAAGAGGCCTCGTCGTCGACGGCCTTGGCGCGAGCCGCAAACGTCGGGCCCAAATCATTGATCCGGTCGAGCGCGGCGAGGACTTCAGGGCGAATCCGGCTCAGGTCATAATAGTCGGCAGGGGTGCTCATCACGGGGTTTCCTTATGACAGTTCGCCTTGCAGGACGCCATTTGCGACGACGGTCTTTCCATCAAGCGCAATCGTACAGTTCCGCATCGGCAGATCGAAATGGCCGAGCGTATAGCGCCCGGCATATTGGTTCGCGCCGGTCGACCAGAGGAAAGATCCGGCAATCGCGCGAAACTCCACGGCCTGCATGTCGCGCTTGTCATACATCGTTGCCGAGACCCATTTCGCACCGGAGTTCACGCCCCAGCCGACGTGAGAAATCCCGAAAGCGTTGCGATCCTCCCAGGCGTCGAGGTACTCGCGGAAGTGCAGCGCGTCGATTCCCGAACCTTTGATCGTGGTTACAAAGTCGTTTTCAACCTGGCAGTCGATTTGGCTGGTAAGGAAGGTCTTGAACGTCAGATTCATGTCGCCGACATCCATCACGATCCGCCCATTGACAGCGCCCTGCCCCGGAAAGGCCAGGCAAAGACCGCCCGGCCAGTGTGCCACGGCGCCCGGATGAGTGCCGAAGCCCGGCGTGCCGCCACAGGGCGCATCGACGAGGTTCACGACAAGATCGGTCCCCGCCGTCGAGGTCACCCGCATCTCTCGCGCCTCGCGCAACATCTGGATTCCCACTGCCACGCGACGCGCATCTTCGGCCTTCGGCTCGCAGCGTTCCAGGATTTCCGGATGCTCGTTCGTAATCACCAAAAGCCGCGTGCCACCGGCCTCGATCTCGGGCCACTCGGGCGCGTGGATCATGCCTTCGACCGTGCAATCGACGATCACTTCGACCCGCTTCAAGGCCTCGATCACCGCGCGATTGCCCTGCACGGCCCAGCTCGTCCCCGTCGATTTCACCGGCACCGGAGCCGCCTGCACCGGCGTCGGCATCTGGATATGAAAGCTCCGCGCGCCAAGGTCGAATGCGGCGAGCTCGGCCAGGTGAACCAGCACGGGACGCGATTGCGTCTCGGAAAGGATCGCGATTTCGGTGCCCTTGCCGATGCCATTCAGAGCCAGAACCCGGCGAAATGCGGCAAGCCATTTCCCTTCGATGCGCTCTTGCAGCATCGTTGCCTCCTTCCCGATCTGCGACGATTCGCCGCGGCTTTTCTTAACTTGTGGGTTACGATTTCACCGAAGCAGGGCTTGTGTCAAACCTTTTCGAAAGCGATCTCCACCTGACCGAACGTGCCGAAATCGGCTTCGAACCGGCTGCCGGGCGGCGCCTCGATTGGCCGGATGAAGCTGCCGGAGAGCAGGATTTCCCCCGCCGCGATGCCCTGGCCATAGTGGGCAAGTCGGTGCACCAGCCACAGAATCCCCGTCACCGGATCGTTCAAAACCCCCGCACCAAGCCCGGTTTCCTCGACCACACCATCGCGAAACACGATGGCCCCAACGCGGCGCAGGTCGAAGGTATCAACGCTATGCCTTTGCTCTCCCAACACAATTCCGGCATTGGCGGCATTGTCCGACACAGTGTCGGTGATGATCCGCGCGCGGCCCGTCGCGGGATCGGCGCGCAGGATGCGGGTGTCGAGAATCTCCAGCGCGGGGGCGACATAGGCGGTCGCGGCCAGCACCTCGTCGCGCGTGACAGGACCGCGCAGCGGAGCCCGCATGATGAAGGCGATCTCGGCCTCGACCCGCGGCTGGATGAAACGGCCATGAGGGATCACCTCGCCCGTGGCGAAGCGCATGTCGTCGGTCAAGACGCCGGAATCCGGCGTCGCGATGTTCAGGGCCTGCTGCATGGCGCGCGAGGTCAGGCCGATTTTCCAGCCGATCCGCCGCGCCCCAAAGGCCTCTTTCCGCGCGACGAGCGCAGCCTGCACGGCATAGGCTTCGTCCAGCGTCATGCCCGGATGCTGCAGCGACAAGAGGCCGATCTGACGACTCTGGCGCTCGGCCTGGAACAAGGCCTCCGCGGCCGCAGCGATCTGCTCGGGCGTCATTCGTCGGCCACCGTGTTGCGCAAAGTGCCGAGCCCGTCGGCCGAGATTTCGACCACGTCACCCGGCACCAGCCAACGCGGCGGATCGAAGCGCGCGCCGGCGCCGGTGGGCGTGCCGGTGACGATGATATCGCCCGGCTGCAGCGTCATGAAGGTGGAGATATAGGCGATCTGCCGGGCCACCGGGAAGATCATCCGCGACAGACGATCCTCCTGCCGCAGCTCTCCGTTCACCCGCGTCGTCAGGCGAATATCCAGCTGCGCCGGATCGCGGAACGGCACGAGCCAGGGCCCCATCGCGCCCGACCGCTCCCAGTTCTTGCCCTGCGTCACGTTGAATTTCGCGTGCCGCACCCAGTCGCGGATCGTGCCCTCATTGCACAGCGTCAAGGCGGCGATATGCTGCAGCGCCTCGGCCTCGGGAATGCGCCGCCCGGGCTGTCCGATGACGACGGCGACCTCGCCTTCATAATCCAGCTGCGGGCTTTCGGGCGGTCGGATCAGGGGTTGCTGATGACCGGTGAAAGACGGCGCGAAGCGGATGAAGAGCGAGGGGTTCGGCGGGGCCTCCTGCCCATCCTTGTACTCGGCATTGCGGTCGGGAAAGTTGACGCCGACACAGAGAATGCGCGTCGCATCCGGCAGCGGGATGTCATACAGGAACGCACCTTCGGTATGACTGGCAGCGCGCCCCTCGGCCGCCTGCAAGACTTGCGGAATGGCGCCCGCCGCGATCACCTCTTTCAGCGTTTTGTATTGCGGAAAGTCGGCGCAGAGCGACAGGACGCCGCCGGGGGCCGTGACGCCCCAATGCGGGCCGTCGGCGGTGAAAGAAACCAGATTCATGCCGCACCTCCTGCGAGTTCGGAGAGCACTGTCCAGGCGGTTTCGACATCCTCTTCGGTGGTGTCGAATTGGCCGACCTGAAAGCGCAGAACCGTCGCGCCCTCGACCTTGGTTTGAGTGAGATAGATGCGTCCATCATCGTTGATGCGGTTCACGAAGGCCTGCTGCGCGGCATCTTCGGCGGCGCGCAGACGGAAGGTGAAAAGCGATAGGACAGGCGGCGTCACGATCTCGAACCTTCGGTCGGTATCGAGTTTGGCGGCCAGCGCCTGGCTCCACTTGACATGGTTGCGCAACCGGCGGCGGAGCTCTTCCAAGCCATAGGTCCGCAGCACGAACCACAGTTTCAACGCACGGAACCGTCGGCCAAGGGGGATCGACCACTCGGAGTAATTGATGATGCCGTCGGTGCCGTGGGTCTTCAGATACTCCGGTCGAATCGCCAGCGTCTGCACCAGGGGGGCGGGGTCGCGCAGGTAATGCGCCGCGCAATCGAACTGCACGCCGAGCCATTTATGTGGATTGAAAACAAGGCTATCGGCCGCCTCGATCCCCTGCCACAGGGCGCGGAACTCGGGGCAGATCATCGCCGCACCCGCCCAGGCCGCATCGACATGGCTGTAAAGCCCATGCGCTTTGGCGACGTCGAGAACCGCGGTCAGATCGTCGCATGCGCCGGTCCCCGTGCCACCGATGCAGGCGATGACCCCGGCGGGAAGAAAGCCCGCTGCAAGGTCGGCCCGGATCGCCGCATCGAGGGCCAGCGGGTCCATCGACCGCAGCGGCCCCTGGGTCGGGATGCGCACCAGGTTCTCCGCTCCGATGCCCGAAATCCAGATCGCGCGGTCGATCGAGGTGTGAACTTCGCCCGAGGCATAGACCCTCAGCCGCGGCTGCGAAGACAGGCCGGAGGTATTGCCACGGAACCCTAACGCCCGTTCGCGCATCACCAGAACAGCTGCCAAAGTCGCCGATGAAGCACTGTCCTGGATGACGCCGTGGAAGCCCTTCAGCCCCACCGCCTCGGCCAGCCAGCGCATCATCACCGTCTCCATTTCGGTCGCGGCGGGGGAGGTCTGCCAAAGCATGCATTGCGCGCCGATGGTGCTGGAAAGGAACTCGGCCAGCATCGAGGGCGGGGTGGCATTGGCGGGGAAATAGGCGAAGAAACGCGGGTGCTGCCAATGGGTCATGCCCGGCAGAACAAGCGTTTGGAAATCGGCGAAAATCGCCTCCATAGCCTCGCCGTTTTCGGGGGGCGAGGCCGGTAGGGCGGTGGCGGTCGCGCCCGGTATCAGCGGCGCGCGCACCGGGCGGCTGCGCAGGGTGCGGTGATACTCCGCGCCCCAATCGGCAATGCGGGCGCCCCAGCGCGCGAAAGTGGCCCAGTCCATCATGGCGCCACGATAGGGCTGGCGGCGAGCTCGCTCGCGACCAGCGCCGCGCCTTCGAAGGTCGATCCGAGCTCGAACCACGACCGCGGAGCGGGAGCGCCCCAAAGCGTCTGGCGCTGCGGGTCTTTCAGATCCCACTTGATCGGCTCCAGGTCCGGATCGCAGGTCTGGTAGTCGCTGCAATAGATCTCGGTCCGGTGGCCGTCCTGGTCGCGGATATACAGGAAAAAGGCGTTGGAGATGCCGTGACGGCCCGGTCCGCGCTCGATATTCGCAAGGTAGCCGGTGGTGGACATCAGATCGAGCAGGTCGATGATGTTCAGCGGCGTCGGCACCCAGAAGGCGGTGTGATGCAGCCGAGGGCCCGTGCCATTGGTGAAGGCGATGTCATGGACGCCGCCTTTGCGATGCATCCAGGCGGCCCAAAGGCGGCCGGACGCGGCATCCTCGGTGTATTCCGTTACACGGAATCCCATTTCCGAATAAAAGCTCACCGCTTTGTCGACATCGGGCATGAAGAGGTTGAAATGGTCGATCCGCAGCGGTTTGACACCTTTATACAGCGCGTATTTCTGGTGGATCGGCGCCAGGCGATCCATCGTCGCATAGAATTCCAACGGCACGCCCCAGGGGTCTTTCGCCTCCAGCACGCGGCCCATGAATGGGCGTTCGGTAAACCCGCAACGGAGGCCCTTCAGACGGAACCAGGCATGCGCACGGTCGAGGTCGTCTTCGCTGAAAAGCTTGAACCCGAGCGTGCCGACGCCCGGCTTGCCCTGCCGCAGGATCAGCGAGTGATGGCCGCGCTCTTCCATCGCGCGAAGGTAGATCGCGCCGGGCTCTTCATGGGTGATTTGCAGGCCCAGAAGGTCGACGTAATAGGCGCGGCTCCAGGCGAGATCGGCGACGCGCAGTTCGGCGTGACTGAGCCGCAAGATATTGAACGGCGGGTAGAGAACGGGGGCGGGCAGGGCCATGTCAAACTCCCAGGCGTTGCATCTTGTGGTCACCCAAGGCGAAGGCGCGGTTCTTCGTTTCCATGTAGAAGTCGAAAGACCAGTCGCCGCCGTCGCGCCCGATGCCGCTGGCCTTGACACCGCCAAAGGGCGTCGGCAAGTGGCGCACATTCTCGCTGTTCACCCAGATCATCCCGGCCTCCAGCGCCTCGGAGAAGCGCAGGGCGCGGGCCAGGTCGCGGGTCCAGAGATAGCCGGTCAGGCCATAGGCGACGTCGTTGGCGAGGCGCAACGCCTCGGCCTCGTCGCGGAAGGTCAGCGAGGTGAGGAAGGGACCGAAGACCTCTTCCTGCGCGATGCGCATGGTGGAAGTCGCTTGGGTGAAGAGGGTGGGGGCAAAGAAGAAGCCCTTGTCTCCAATACGTTTTCCGCCTGCAGCCAGTGTCGCGCCATCGGTCTGGCCGATGCCGACATAAGAGCTGACCTTGGCGAAATGGGTGCCATGGATCAGCGGCCCGATCTCGGTTTCGGGGTCGAGCGGGTGGCCGACTTTCAGCTTGGCGATGCGGTCGACAAGCTTGGCGTGGAAGCTCTCGGCGATGCTTTCCTGCACCAGAAGCCGCGAGGAGGAGGTGCAGCGCTCGCCATTCAGCGAGTAGATCATGAAGATCACGGCGTCGAGAGCGCGATCGAGATCGGCATCGTCGAAGACCACGACGGGGGTCTTGCCTCCCAGCTCGAAATGCACACGCTTCAGGGTTTCGGCACCCTGACGCATGATGGCCGAGCCGGTGCGGCTTTCGCCGACGAAGGCAATCGCCTTGATGAACGGATGTTCGGTAAGTGCCTTACCGGCACTCTCGCCCATACCGTTCACCAGGTTCAAGACCCCCGGCGGCAGGCCCGCGTCGCGGCAAATCTCGGCGAGAATACGCGCGGTCAGGGGGGAGAGTTCGGCGGGTTTGTGAACGACCGTGCAGCCTGCGGCGAGGGCTGGCGCGATCTTCCAGGTGGCGAGCATGAAGGGGGTGTTCCAGGGCGTGATGACGCCGACCGGGCCGATGGGGGAACGCGAGGTGAGGTTCAGTTGGCCCGGCGCATGCAGCGTCTGCCCGTCACGCGCCCCGGGCGATTTTTCTGCGAAAAATCGGAAGTTCTCCGCCCCGCGCAGCGCCGCTTTCGACATGAAGCGCCAGGCCTGGCCAGTGTCCCAGCATTCGCAAAGCGCGATTTCCTCGGCGCGCTCCTCGATCAGGGCGGCGATACGCAGGAGGATCGCCTTGCGCTGCTCGCCAGGCATGGCCGCCCAGGCGGGGAAGGCCGCGCGCGCGGCTGTTGCCGCCTGATCGACCGTCGCCGCATCCCCCGCCGCCACCCGCGCGATCAGGCTTTCATCCACCGGCGAGCGGGTTTCGAACCAATCGTTCTCACCCACATCCTCTCCCCCGATCAGATGCAGGATGCCCCCGTCGCGGTAGCGCGCGAGGTGCTTGTCGAGCTTGACGAGCTGGGCGGCCAGTGTCCTTTCGGGTCCTGGTGGCGGCAGCTCGCGGAGGTTTTCCCGGAGAGCGCGGCGTCGATGTCGCGCGGCTCGAGGG
>CAMFIX010000045.1 GCA_945952425.1 uncultured Pseudorhodobacter sp.
AGCACGGTCAAGTTGCGCTGAATGCCGGGGAACAGGGAAAACGGCCCATCTTCAGCCACCTGCGCGCGAGACAGACGCAGCTGCAGGTGGTCGGTCTCTTGCCGATACAGCTCGATCGTGGTGCCCTTGCCATTGGCCCAGGGCATCGGGCGGAAGTCCTTTTCGGTCAGGTGGATCACTTGGATTCGATCTCCTCGAAGTCGAAATTGTCCAGCCGCCGGGCCCGTTTTCCGGCCTTGTCGGCCGAGGTCCGGATCTCTTCGATGTCACGCGCGGCCTGGCCGAAATGACGGTCCAGGTTGCCGACACGCTCGCTCAGCCGGTCGATGTCTTTCGACAACTCGGCCAGCTCTTTGCGGATCGCGCCGGCCTGTTCCTTCATCCGCGCGTCCTTCAGCACCGCGCGCATCGTGTTCAACGTGGCCATGCAGGTGGTGGGCGAGACGATCCACACGCGCAGGCTGAACCCCTCGCGCACCAGCTCGGGAAAATTGGCATGCAGCTCGGCATAGACCGCTTCGGAGGGCAAAAACATCAGCGCACCCTCCGCCGTTTCGCCCTCAACAATATACTTTTCCGCGATGGCGCGCAGATGGGCGCGGATGGCGACCTTGAAGGCGGTTGCGGCCTCCTGCAGGGCGCGCGGGCTGTCGGCGCGGCGCAAAGCCTCGTAGGCTTCCAGCGGGAATTTCGCGTCGATGACGATGGGGCCTGGAGGTTTGGGCAAGTGAACGAGGCAATCCGCGCGGCGGCCGTTGGTCAGCGTCGCCTGCATCGTATAGCTGTCGGGCGGCAGGGCCTTGGCCACGATGTCATGCAGCTGGATCTCTCCAAAGGCGCCGCGGGTTTGCTTGTTCGAGAGAATATCCTGCAAGCTCAATACATTGCCTGACAGTTTCTCGATATTCGCCTGGGCCTTGTCGATGGTTTCCAGTCGCTGGTGCAAGTCTCCCAGGCTGCGCGCGGTGCGGATCGAGGTACCCTGCAGCGTCTCGATCATGCCCTTTTGCACCTCGTCCAACCGGCTTTCCATCAGCCGCAGCATGGCGGATTGGGCATGGGTCTGCACCTCTGACACCGAGGTCAACCCGCCCGCCAGCCGCTCTTGCCCCTCGGCCAGACCCTGGACGCGCTTGGACAGCCAGGCCATCTCTTGCAGCATCAGCGGGTTCGGTCGGCTGGCGCGAAAGGTTAACAGAACGACTAAAATCAGCAGCAAAAAGGCACCGGCGGGCAGCAGAACCTCGGGCGCGGTCCAGGGATAGCTTTGGCCGAAAAGCGTAATCATGTGCGCCCGAACAGCCGTTCGATGTCGGAGAGTTTCAGCTCCACATAGGTCGGCCGCCCGTGATTGCACTGGCCGGAAAGCGGCGTCGCCTCCATCTCGCGCAGGAGGGCGTTCATCTCTTCGGCGCGCATCTGCCGGCCCGAACGGATCGAGCCATGGCAGGCCATCCGCGAGAGGATCGCGTCCATCTTCGCCTTCAGCGAGGGCGCCTCGCCCTGGTCGGTCAGCTCGTCCAGCACATCGGCCAGAAGCGCCTTGGCCGAGGCCTGGCCAAGGATTGCGGGCACTTCGCGCACCGCGATGGCCTGGCCGCCGAAGGGTTCCAGCACCAGGCCAAGCCCCGCCAGATCGTCGGCAAAGGCCAGCAGCCGGGCGTGGTCGGCGGCGGAAAGTTCAAGGATTTCAGGGATCAGCAGCGCTTGGGTCGGGATACCGCTCGCATCGCGCTGCGCTTTCAGACGCTCGTACACCAGTCGTTCATGCGCGGCGTGCTGGTCGACGATGACGATGCCGGTCGCGGTCTGGGCGATGATGTAATTCTCGTGCAGCTGGGCGCGGGCGGCGCCGAGCGGGTGGTCGACGGGCGTCTCGGCCACCGGCTCTACCCGGGCCGAGGGCGCCTCGGCGAAGCCTGGCGCCTGGGCCTGGAAGGCGGCGCTCAGCGCGCCGTAAGAGGGTCGCGAGGCGAGGTCCATCTGGTAGACCCGGGGGGCTTCGGGCCGCAGCGCCTCGACCGTCGCCGTCGCCACGGTCGAAGAGGCGCGCGTCGCGCCTTGGGCCAGAACCATGCGCAAGCCGGTGATGATGAGGCTGCGCGCGGCCTCGGGTTCGCGGAAGCGGACCTCGGATTTCGCGGGGTGAACGTTAACGTCCACCCGTTCGGGATCGCAGCTCAGGTTCAGCACGGCGGCCGGGAAACGGTCGCGCGACAGAACATCCAGATAGGCGACCTTCAGCGCGCCATATAGCAGCCGGTCCTGCACCGGGCGGCCGTTGACGAAGAGGAATTGCTGCACCGACGTGCCGCGCGAATAGGTCGGCAGGGCGGCATAGCCCGACAGGTGCAACCCGTCGCGCTCGACATCCACCCGCAGGGCGTTGGCGGTGAATTCGGCCCCCAGAACCCGCGTCAACCGGCGCTGCAAGGCGTCGAAGAAATCGCCGTTTTCGGGGTCCAGCCGCAGGATGACGCGGGCGGGTTCGCCCTCGGCCACCTCGGTCAGGGTGAAGCCGACCAGCGGTTCGGCCATCGCGAGGCGACGCACGACCTCGGCAATCGCCATGGCCTCGGCCCGGTCGCTGCGTAGAAATTTCAGCCGGGCGGGGGTGGCATAGAACAGATCCCGCAGCTCGATCACGGTGCCCGGCGCGGCAGAGGCCGGGACGACCGCCCCCATCCGCCCGCCCTCGACCACCAGCCGATGCCCCTCTTCGCCGCGCACCCGGGAGGTGATCGCCAGCCGCCCGACCGCCCCCAGCGAGGCCAGAGCCTCGCCGCGAAAGCCGAAGGAGCGGATGTTCAACAGGTCGCTGCCGTCGATTTTCGACGTCGCATGGCGCGCGACGGCCAGTGGCAGATCGTCCGGCCCCATGCCGCAGCCGTCGTCTGTGACGCGGATCAGCACCTTGCCGCCCGCCGCGTAATCGACCGAAATCCGCCGCGCGCCAGCGTCCAGCGCGTTTTCCACCAGCTCTTTCACGGCAGAGGCGGGACGTTCCACCACCTCGCCCGCCGCGATCCGGTTGATCGCGGCCTCGTCCAAAAGCCGAATGGCGGGGCGTATCTTGGGGGCGGGGCTGTTCATCCCACCAGTTATAGCGGGGAGAGTGCCTCCCCGCCACCGATTCTAATCGGCCTTGCCGTCGCCGACCATCACGAAGCTCAATTCCCCAGGCGTCAGCAGTTTCGCCGCCACCCGGTTCACATCGGCCAAGGTCACCGCCTCGACCTTGGCGTTGCGCGTCGCGGGATAGTCGGTCGGCAGCCCCAGCATCTGCATCCCCACCAGGATCGAGGCGATCCTCGCGTTGCCGTCGAAACGCAGCGGATAGGAGCCCGTCAGATAGGTCTTGGTGTCGTCCAGCTCTTTCTGCGTGACGCCCTTGGCCAGCCCCGCCCAGACGTCGCGGATCACCTTGACCGTCTCGGCCACCTTGTCGTTGGAGACCGAAACCGAGCCCTCCAGCGCCTGGGCATGGTCATAGATCACCAGGCTGGAGTCGATCCCATAGGTCAGCCCGCGCTTTTCGCGGACCTCGTCCATGAGGCGCGAGGAGAATCCGTTGCCCCCGAGGATCTCGTTCAGGATCGTGGCGGCGAAGTAATCCGGGTCGTCGAAGCGCAGGCCCTTCTGCCAGAAAAGGATCGTGGTCTGCGGCCCAGGGAAGGGTTGCGCGATCACGCCGCCGGGCACGTTCAGCTTCACATCCGAAGGCTGCGGCGCGCCCTTGGCGGGCAGGCCGCCGAGGAGCTGGTCCAAGGCCTTGCCCAGCTGATCGGGCGTGATGTCGCCCGCCGCCGCCACATAGATCCGGTCGCGCGCCATGGCGCCCTTCCAGGCGGTCACCAGGTCGTCGCGCGTCAGGGCCTTGACGCTGTCGGCGGTGCCGTTCTCGTCGCTGCCATAGGGGTGATCGCCGAAAGCGGTATGGGCCAGAAGCGTGCTGGCGATCGTGTCGGGGTCTTTGGCGTTGCTGGAAATCACCTGCAAGACCTGCGCCCGCACCCGTTCGACCGCTTCGGTGTCGAAACGCGGGGCGGTCAGGGCGCCTTGCAAGAGCCCCAGCGCCTTGTCGCGGTTTTCCGTCAGCATCTTGGCCGAGACATCGACCCCATCGGCATCGGCAGAGAATTTGAAATCCGCCGCCAGCCCGTCGCGCGCGGCGGCAAAGGCTTGCGCGTCCAGATCGCCCGAGCCTTCCTCGATCAGCGCGGTCATCAGGTTGGTCGCGCCCCTTTTGCCGGGCAGGTCCAGCGAGGTGCCGCCCTGAAAGCGGATGTCCAGGGCCGTGAAGGCGATGTCGTGATTCTCGACCAGCCAGGCCTTGATGCCGCCGGGCGAGGTGACTTCCTGGATCTTGATTTCGGCCAGGGCGGGCGAGGCGAGAAAGGCCAAAAGCGTCAGAAGGCGGATCATTTCGGTTCCTCCGGGCTCAGCCAGCCGGTCACGGATTGCTTGGGGTCCAGCACTTGCGCAGCGGCAGCCATCACGTCCTGGGGGGTGACATCGGCCAAGACCTTGGGCCAGTCCTGCACGTCCTGCACCGTCAGGCCCGAGGCCAGCGCCATGCCATAGCGATGCGCGGCGCCTTGGGTGTTGTCCTGGTCGTAAACCTGCTTGGCGCGGATTTGCGCCTTGATCCGGTCGAACTCGGCCTGATCGACGCCATCCTTCAGGAACTTGGCGAGGCAGGCATCCATCGCCTTTTCGGCATCCCCCAGGCTGACCCCTTGCGCCGGCACGACCACCAGGCCGAAGGTCGTCGGGTCCAGCGAGATGCCGTCATATTGCGCCGCGACATAGGTCGCTTCGTGGCTGTCGAACATCAGCGACCGGGCCATCAGCGAGGTCGAGGCATTGCCACCCAGAAGCTCGGCCAGGATGGTCAGCGCGGCGGCCTGTTTCTGATCGCCGGTCTTTGCCTGCGGGGCAAGGTAGGTGCGCACGACATAGGGCTGCGCGACGCGCGGGTCGGTCATCGTCAACCGGCGGGCGGCGAGCTGCGGCGGCTCGACCGGCCGCACCCGCGGCTGGATCGCATCCGAGGGCGGGATCGGGCCGTAGTATTTCTTCGCCAAGGCCAGAACCTCGTCCGGCTTCACATCGCCAGCCACGATCAGGATCGCATTGTTGGGCGCATAATTCGCCTTGTAGAAGTCCAGCGCGTCCTGCCGCGTCAGCCCCTCCATCTCGCTCCGCCAGCCGATGACCGGGGTGCCATAGGGATGGTTCAGATATTGCGCCGCGCCCATCTGTTCGGTGAACAGCGCGGAAGGGTCGCTGTCGGTGCGCTGGGTGCGTTCGTCCAGGATGACCTTCAGCTCGGTGTCGACATCTTGCTGGGTCAGGTTCAGATTGTGCATCCGGTCGGATTCCAGCTGCATCACCAGCCCGAGCCTGTCCGCCGCAACCCGTTGGAAATAGGCGGTATAATCCTGGGTGGTGAAGGCGTTGTCCGACCCGCCTTGCGCCGCCACGATCTTGGACAGATCGCCCGGTGCCACGGTCTTGGTGCCCTGGAACATCAGGTGCTCCAGGAAATGGGCGATGCCGGAATGGCCGCGCGCCTGGTCTGCGGCACCGATGCGATACCAGACCATGTGAACGACGACCGGGGCGCGGTGATCCTCGATCACCACGACCTCCATCCCGTTGTCGAGCTTGGCGCTCGTCACCGGACCGGCAAAGGCGGGCAGGGCGAGCATCAGGAAAAACGCGGTCAGCAGATTGCGCAAGGGGGTCTCCATGGCGGCACGAGCGTCACCCTAACCGGCCATGCGCCCCGCGCATAGCCGCCCCAACGCGGATTTGAGGTCACGTCATTACTGGAAGAATTTCTGTTCCGAATTGGTGCCGCCGGTGTTCAGCTTGGGCTGATCGACCGAGCTGGCCGGGGGCGGCGCCGAGGGCGTCGGCACGCCCGCCGCCCGCCACCGCATCAGCTCTTTGTACTGGTCCAGCCAGCTGGCGCGGTAGGCGTCGAAATAGGTGGTCAGGCCGAAGGCGCGCTCCAGCAACCGGCCGGGGTGTTTCTTGCGGAAGGCCAGGTCTTCGGCGGCGAGGCTCGCGCGGATGTTCGGATCGGTGCCATGGCGCCCGGCATAGGCCACAAGCGCGGCATCGCCCGCCCCGGCCCCCGGCTTGCCGCCCAGGGCCAGGATCGCGTCGTCCTTGGGATGCTGGTCGGTCAGATTCGCGCCGCCCGGCGTGGGGGCGGGCAAGGCGGCGAGGTCGGGCGGCAGCTCCAGGCTTTTCGGCGGCAGGATGGCGAATTCGTCCGGCCCGTTGGTGGTCGAACGCAGGTTCATCAGATGCGGCACGCGGTCGCGCGACCCACAGGACGCAAGCGCCATCAGAACGACGCCCGCCAGAACCAGCCCTGCCTTCCGCATCATCAACTCCCCGATCCTTTCCCGTCTTAGCGCAAGCCTTTGCGCCCGTCACGCGGGTTCTTGGTACCGGCCTGGCCCGTGAACAGGATCAGGCCGACGGCGCCGAAGAAGATCGAGATATCGGCCACGTTGAAGGAAAACGGGTTGTCGATGCCGCAGCACGACATGTTCAGGAAGTCGGCCACCGCACCATAGATCACCCGGTCGATGACATTGCCGAGCGCCCCGCCGATCAACAGGCCTGCCGCATAGTGCACCCGCGCCGTGCCGTCCTTCAGCGCCCAGCGGAAGACCCAGGCGCTGATGGCGACGGCCACCGCGATCAGCGCCCAGCGCATCAGGGCGCCGTCACTGCCCAAAAGCCCGAAGTTCACCCCGTAATTCCAGGCCATGCGGAAGACGAGGAAAGGGTTCACGACGTCGAATTCGACCCGGTTCTTCAGGTCAAGCACTTGAACGACCAGGAATTTCGTCAGCTGGTCCAGGGCGAAGACCGCCGCAGCGGTCAGAAGGATGCGCTTCATCTCAGTGCCGGAAGTGACGCTGGCCGGTGAAGACCATGGCAAGGCCCGCGGCATCGGCGGCCGCGATCACCTTGTCGTCGTTCAGGCTGCCGCCGGGCTGGATCACGGCGGTCGCGCCGGCCTCTGCCGCGGTCAAGAGCCCGTCGGGGAAGGGGAAAAACGCATCCGAGGCGACGACCGCGCCGATGGTCGGGGGCTGGGGCAGGCCCGTGGCCTCGGCCATGTCGCGCGCTTTCTGCGCCGCGATGCGCGTCGAATCCACCCGGCTCATCTGGCCCGCGCCGACACCCACGGTCGCGCCGTCCTTCACATAGACGATGGCGTTGGATTTCACGTGCTTGGCGACCTTCCAGGCGAAAAGCAGATCGGCCATCTCGGCCTCGGTCGGCGCGCGTTTGGTCACGACCTTCAGCTCCGGCACGCCCGCGAAGTCGCGGTCCTGCACCAGGAAACCGCCCGCCACCTGCTTGAAGGCCCAGCCGGGCGCCTTGGCATCCGGCAGCCCGCCTGTGGTCAATAGCCGCAGGTTCTTCTTGGCCGCAAAGATCTCCCGCGCGGCTTCACTCGCGCCCGGCGCGATCACGACCTCGGTGAAAATCTTCACGATCTCTTCCGCGGTTTCCGCATCCAGGGGCTGGTTCAGCGCCACGATCCCGCCGAAAGCGCTGGTCTGGTCGCAGGCATAGGCGCGCAGATAGGCCTCGCGCAGCGAGCTGCCCTGGCCCACGCCGCAGGGATTGGCATGTTTGATGATCGCGCAGGCGGGGGCGCCCCCGGCGAATTCCGCGACCAGTTCAAAGGCCGCATCCGTGTCGTTGATGTTGTTGTAGCTCAGCTCTTTGCCCTGCCACTGGCGGGCCGTCGCAACCCCTTCGCGGCGGCTGCCGTCGGTGTAAAACGCCGCGCGCTGGTGGGGGTTTTCGCCATAGCGCATCCCCTGCCGGAAGGTGCCCGCGAAAGAGCGGTTGCGGGCGAAGGGCTCCTTGATCTCGCCCGCCAGCCAGGTCGAGACGGCGGTGTCATAGGCCGCCGTCTTGGCATAGGCCGTCAGCGCCAGTTTCTGCCGGAAGGCCAAAGTCGTCGCCCCGTCATGCGCCTTCAGCTGCTCGACCAGGGCGGCGTAATCCGAAGGGTCGGTCACCACGGTCACAAAGCGGTGGTTCTTGGAGGCCGCGCGGATCATCGCCGGGCCGCCGATGTCGATGTTCTCGATACAGGTCGCGTGATCGGCGCCCTTGGCGACGGTTTCCTCGAAGGGATAGAGGTTGACGATCAGAAGGTCGATGGGCTCGATCCCATGGGCGGCCATGGCCAGCAGATGCTCGTCATCGTCCCGCAGGGCCAGCAGCGCCCCGTGGATGTTCGGATGCAGGGTCTTCACCCGCCCGTCCATCATCTCGGGGAAGCCCGTTACATCGGCCACATCCCGCACCTTCAGCCCCGCCGCCCGCAGCATGTTCGACGTGCCGCCGGTCGAGATCAGCTCGACCCCATAGCTCGCCAGCGCCCGGGAAAGCTCGATCAAACCCGATTTGTCGGAGACGGAGATCAGCGCGCGGCCGATCGGAACGAGATTGGTCATGCACTGCCTCCTCGTGGTTCAGATCTGGCCGGCGGGGTCTTCCCGCTCCAGATCCCTGATGGCCAGCGGAGTATCCTGCGCCTTCGCCAAGGTCCAGCCTGCTTGCGTGTCGAAGTCGAATGCAAGGCCGGAAAGCACGATTTGCAGGCTTTCGCGCGGGCGCAGGCGGGTTTTCTCCAGGTAGATCGAGGGTTCCAGGGTCATTTTCGCGGCGCCGTCGTGGCGGAAGACCCAGATTTCGCCAGAGCGCAGCGTCAGGCTGATCGCCGCGCCGCCCAGGTCGACGCGGGCTTCGACATCGGGATGCAGGTGAAAGCGGCGCTTTTCGGCGGTGGTGACGGCGGCAAGGCGGTCGATGCCGGTGAGGTGCCGCCCGTCGGAGGTGAGCATCAGGTCGCGGACATGGGAAAGCCCATGGGTCGCAGCCCAGCCGTTGTGGACCAGATGCACCCCCGCGCCGTTCTCTCCCGGCACGACGCGGAGCGTGGTGACCTCGGCGCGTTCGGCGAAATCGCCCTGACCACTGGGCCCGAGGCGGGAGGAAGAATAGCCCTCCACCGCCAGCGTCGCATGGCTGGCCGTCGCCCGCCCCGCTTGCCGCCATTCGGCGCCAAAGGCCGTGCCAGAGCCTACATTCACCACCAGGGGCCGCCGCCCCGAGGTGAGTTCGAACCCGCAGGTCGAGGCATGGCCATGGTCGCCCGGCGGCGGCGGCGCGGCATCCAGAATGACCGTCGTCCGCCCGCCATGCAGCCGCGCATAGCCCATCGCCATGAAGGCATTGGCCATCGGCTTGACGCCCGCATTGGCCAGCGCGCCATCCAGCTTGCCCTCGGCGCCCCTCCCCCCGTCATGAAACCGCGCCAGCCCGCCATCGGCATGGCGCAAAGCCCGCAAGGTCGGGGCGATCCGCTCCAAGGCGCTGGCGATTTCGGTCGGCAGCGGGCGTTCTGCCTCGCCCAAAGCCAGGCTGACCCAGGTCAGCTGGGTGAAAATCTCCAGGAGTTGCTCGGGGTTGCGGGTCGCGATGCCGCCACCGAGGTCGATCTCCGCCTCGCACAAGGCGGCCAATGCCTTCAGCCCCGGCGCGATATGTCCCTCCATCCCCTGCAGCGCCAAGGCAGCGAGAACCAGCCCGGTCAGCGCCTCGAACCCGCGGGCCTGGCCCGAAAGGTAGTGCAGCTGCAAGGACAGGCTTTGCAACAAGGGCCCAGGGTCGCGCCCCTCGGTCAGCATCGGCGCCTGCATCACCCAGCGCGTCAGGCGCCGACCGATCAGCTCGGGCGCCCAACCCGGCCCTGCGCCCTGGCCGAAGCGCGCGATCCAATCGGCGGTCCAGCCCTGCGCCCGCTCTTGCGCCCTGATGTCGCCAAAGGCCGCCAGGTCATCCAGCCAGCCGAAGCCATGCACCTCGATCCGCGCGGCCGGATCGGGGAAGGGCACGTCCCAGATTGCCTTGCCCGGCGCCTCGACCGTGGCGGCCCCGGCGGTGAAATTGCCCGCGACCATCTGCTTGCCGCGGGCATAAAGCCCGATCGACCGCGGCTCGGACAGGCGGGCGAAGCCCTGCGCCACCGGCGCCCGGGCGGCCCGCCACAGGGCAAGCCGATCCCGCCAGCCTGAAAGCCTGTCGCCGAAAGCCAAGTGCCCGCCTCCCCGTTTTTCGGGAAGCATAGCCCAAGGCGCGGCCCGGAGTCTTTAGTGTGTGTGGTCGATGCGCTCCATGTATTGCGCCAATCCGCGCACCTGGCCCAGCCATTTGGTGTAAAGCTTGGGGTCATGCGGCGCGGGATGGACGCCCGCCGGGATCTCGCGGTTCAGAAGCGATTCGACGGCGAAAGACACCGGAGAGGACACCAGCCGCGCCATGGCGCTGCCCCGCTCGTCGCCCCAGGCATCCATGGCCCAGGTCTCGTGGAAGGCGACCCGCCCCTCGCGCTCGGCCTTCAGGCTGACGAACAGCACCACCCGGTCGGGCTCGCCCGGCGCGTAGGTGTTTTCCTTCAGCAGTTCGGCCGCCAGCGCATTGATGCGGGCATCGCCTTCCGGCCCGGTCAGGCCCTCGATCTCCTTGAAGATCGACGCCCAGGCCTCGGCCCAGCCGTTCAGCCGGATCGTGCCGCGGACGAAATCGCGGACCTTCCAGGCGGCGTCGAAATGGTAATCCTGCATGAAGGGATAGCTGTCGCGGTTCGGATAGACCTCGAAGCTTTCCGGCACGGGCAGGGGGGCGTCATAGGCGGTGATCGCGTCCCAGGGCCGTTGCACGCGCAGTTCCGAGAAGTTCCGCAAGCTCCGCGAGGGCGAGCGCAGCGCCTTCAGCACCCCCGCCGGCGCCCAGCTGAACTTATAGCGGAAGGCGTTGGGGATCTTCGGCACCCCGCCGCAATAGGAAACGAAGCTCAGCACGTTCTCGGCGTGATAGCCCTTCGAGGCCCGATACCGCGCCACCAGGTCATGCGCCATCAGGTGGTCGATGCCGGGGTCCAGCCCGCATTCGTTGATCGACACCAGACCCTTGTCGCGGAACGTATCGTCCAGGGCCTTCATCTCGGGCGAGATATAGGACGAGCTGACAAAGTGGGCTCCGGCGCCAAGGCAGGCCTTGGCGATCCCCACATGGTGATCGACCGTCAGCATCGAAATCGCCACGTCGCCCGGCTGCAACGCTGCCGTCAGGGCACCCAGGTCATAGGCCCGGACATCGGCGCCCAGGTCGCCCACCGTCTCGCGCGCCTTCTCGACCGTGCGGTTCCAGACCACCACCTTGTGGCCGTTCTGGATCAACCGCCGAAGCCCGGGGCCCGAGGAAAGCCCGGTGCCGCACCAATGGATCGTCATGTCTCTCTCCCTTCAGAGGTTGGCGGAATGGCGGTCGTAATCCGCCTTGGCCCGCGCCCAGACGCCCGATCCCAGGTCGGTCAGCGTCAAGAGCGAGGGCAGAAGCTGGCCCGCATAGTCGATGGAGCTTTCCACCGGCATCAGCGAGGGCAGGTTGTCGATGGCGGTCACGTCGAGCGGCGGCTCGGCCACCCGCAGGGCGGGGGCGTCCCAGTCGGTGGCGCGGTCATAGACCTTGATCGGCGAGAAATCCGAGGTCGGGTCGCAGGCGATATCCCCGATCACCGATAGGGCCCTTTGCGCCGTTGCCGCTGAGGCCGGCACGAACACCGGACACCCCGGCCGCGCCAGGATGCAGTTGAGGAAGATGTCGTGCTGCAGCACCTGCGGGAAGGGCCCGCCGCTCGCCGTCTCGGCCATGTCCCAGCGGGTCGCGTCGATCCCCATGGCGGACAGGCAATCCGCCGCCCCCGTGCCCACGCGCCCCAGGGCCCCGATGATGAGCGCCGAGGGCCGCCGCAGGCCCGCCATCTCCTGCTCCAGCTCGGCCACCAGGGCCGCGCGGCTGGCATAGACCGAGACCGGCCCGCAGATCCCGCCCCTCTGTTGCGCCGCCCAGCATTTCAGGGACAAGGCCGCGCCCGCAAAGCC
>CAMFIX010000046.1 GCA_945952425.1 uncultured Pseudorhodobacter sp.
ACGCCGACCTTCTCGAAGACGCGACCGCCGCGCAGCACGCTCATCAACCCGCCGCCGCCATCGGGGCGCGTGGTGGGGGTCACCTCGAACGACGTGCCGTCAAGCTCTTCGAAAGCCGCAACGATCTGGTCGCGCAAGCTGCGGAACCAGGCCGCCGCCTGCGCCTTTTCTGCGGTGAAATCGGCCATGGGGGTCTCCTTTGGGGCATTGCTAGCAGGAAGGCCGCCGGGTCTCAACGCCGTGATATGGCTTATCAAGCGGCCCCGAGGTATCAAGGGCGCCATGTAGGTGCCGATGAAACGTTTCCTGATCCTGATGGCGCTGGCCGCCTGCGGCACGCCGCAAGAGCAATGTATCAATGGCGTGGCGGGCGACCTGCCCACGCTGGACCGGCTGATCGCCGAGACCCAGGGCAACCTGAACCGTGGCTTCGCCTATGAAAGCAAGGTCGAGATGCAGCCCGATTGGGTGAATTGCACGCCCGCGCCGACCAAGGCCAACCCCGAGCCGAAACCGCAGATGTGCTTCGACGACGTGCCGACCCAGGTGCGCCGCCCGGTGGCCATCGACCTGGCGGCAGAGCGCGCCAAGCTCGCCTCGATGGTGGAGCGCAGAAAGCAACTGGCCGCCGCCATGGCCCCCGCGATCCAGGCCTGCAAGGAACGCTATCCCGAGTGACGCTTCTGCGGGAAGGCGGCTTTCGAGACGCGGAAGCCGCCGTTGCCGCCGATCTCTTCGACCTTGTGGAACAGGGTCTTCAGCAGGGGCTCGTAAGCCAGGTGGCGGTTGGCGACCATGTAAAGCGTGCCATCCGGGGCCAGGCCACGATGGGCGGCGCGGATGAAGTTTTGCCCAAGGGCCAGGTCAGGGGTGCGGCCGGCGTGGAAGGGCGGGTTCATCACGACGGCGCCCCACAGGCGGGGCGCGCGGAAGGTCGTGGCATCGGCCCAGTGAAAAGCGGCGCGGGGGTCTTGGATGTTCAGGCGGGCGCAATCGAGCGCAAGCGCCTCCGCCTCGACCAGGTCGAGGGATTTCACCCCCGGCCGTGCCAGGATCGCGCGAGAGAGATAGCCCCAGCCCGCGCCGAGGTCACCGACCTTGGCGGGCAGGTCATCGGGCAAGGCCTCGGCCAGCAGGCGCGAGCCCTCGTCCGGGCCGTCGGCACTGAACACCCCGGCTTGCGTGAAGAACCCGCCGATTTCGCGGGGCGCTGCGGTCCAGGCCGCGGGCGCGGGGGCCGCGGCAAAGGTCGCGAGCTTGCCATGGGCCTTGGACAGAGCGTCGGACAGCTGGAAGCCCGCCGCCCGCAGCTCTTTGGCGATGCCGTCGAATCCGTCGGTCTTTTGCCCGTCGATGGCGACCAGCGGGGCCAGCGTCACCGCCTGCGCCACCATCGCCAGCGCAAGATCGCGGGCGCGGGGCAGGCAGACCAGCGCGGCATTGCAGGGACCGGGCTCCATCGCATGGCCACGCGCGGCGAAATAGTCGTGGTCGGGACGAAAGCCGGTCAGGACACGGGCGCCCTCGGGCAGCTCATCCCCGATGCGGGGGCGCAGCACGACAACAGCCTTGGGCGCGAAAAGCCCCTCGGCCCGCGCGAGGTCGAGCCTTGCCGCGCGCAATTACTCTTTTTCCATCGTGCATTGCAGCGGGTGCTGGTGGCGCCGCGCGAAATCCATCACCTGGGCGACCTTGGTTTCGGCCACTTCGAAGGAAAACACACCGACCACCGCGAGGCCCTTCTTGTGGACCGTCAGCATGATCTCGAACGCCTGGGCATGGTTCAGGCCGAAGAAGCGCTCCAGCACATGGACGACGAATTCCATCGGCGTGTAATCGTCGTTCAGCAGCATGACCTTGTAGAGCGGCGGACGCTCGGTCTTGGCCTTGGGCTTGGTCAGGACCGAGGTATCCTGACCAGGGCCTTTCGGCCCGTCGGACATCATGTCAGGAAAAGCGGTCAAGGGCAGGCTCCGGCTTGGGCTTGGGGGTTTCGTGCAATATAAAGCTTTTTCGGGGCGTTGAAAGACCCCCCGGCACGGGCTGGTAAAGGAGTTGCGATGATCGGCTGCATTGGCTTCGACGCGGACGACACGCTGTGGCAGAACGAGCAGTTTTTCCGTGGGGCCGAGGCGCGGTTTGCCGCACTTCTGGGCGGCGATCCGGGGCTGACCGAAAGGCTGCATGCGGCAGAGAGGCGCAACCTTGGGCATTATGGATTCGGCATCAAGGGCTTTACGCTTTCGATGATCGAAACCGCCATCGAGGCGACGGAGGGGCGGGTGCCCGCCTCGGTGATCGCGAAGATCCTGGCGGAGGGGCGCGAGATGCTGCGCCATCCGGTGCATCTGTTGCCCGATGTGGCCGAGGTGCTGGGGCAGTTGGCCCGGACGCATCGGCTGGTCGTCATCACCAAGGGCGACCTGCTGGACCAGGAGCGCAAGCTTGCCGCCTCGGGCCTGGGCGACCTGTTCCACGGGGTCGAGATCGTCAGCGACAAGACGCCCGAGACCTATGCCCGCGCCTTTGCCCGTCACGGCGCGGGGGCGGAGGGGGCGATGATGGTGGGCAACAGTCTGAAATCCGACGTCATCCCGGCGCTGCAGGCCGGTGCCTGGGGCGTTCACATCCCCCATGACCTGACCTGGAGCTACGAGCAGGCCGAGCCCCCGGTCCACGCGCCAAGGTTTCGCGCCATCGACCGCCTGGCCGAGCTGCCCGCGCTGCTGGAGGGGCTGGCCCACCACAACAGGTAGGGGCCGGTTGTCACAATTCTACCAAATCCAGCCGGTCGGGCAAAAAGGCCACATGGCGGAACCTCGCCGAAGTGACGGAAATCTTTGGGTTTTCCTCCTCACATGCCCGTGTTAGTCTGAGGCAAATAATGAACAGTGACCCCCGAAAAGGGGGCGCGTCCGAGACGAGGCAGAAATTGGCACAACCTTTCGCGGGCATGTCCCTTGGGCATTTGCGGGCTTGGATTCTGGGGCTGTTCATCGGCGCCCTGGTCGTGGCCCAAGCGCAGGCGGCGAGTTTCGCGGCCTATCTGATGGATGCCCGCACGGGCGAGACGCTTTACAGCGAAAACGCCGACACGCCGCTGCCGCCCGCCTCGCTGACCAAGATGATGACGCTTTACATCACCTTCCAGGAGATCGAGGCCGGACGGGTGAGCCTGGACACGATGATTACCGTGTCGAAGAATGCGGCCAACCAGGCGCCCTCGCGGCTGGGGCTGAAGGCGGGGCAGAAGATCGCTTTGCGCTATCTGATCCGGGCCGCGGCGGTGAAATCGGCCAATGACGCGGCGGCGGCGATCGGGGATTACTTCGCGGGCAGCCCCGAGAAATGGGGCAAGCGGATGACCCAGACCGCCAAGGCCCTGGGGATGAAGCATTCCACCTTCAAGAACGCCAATGGCCTGCCGACCAAGGGGCACCTCTCGACCGCCCATGACATGTCGATCCTGGGGCGGCATCTGTTCTATGATTTCCCGCAATATTACAACATCTTCTCGCGCCGCACGACCGATGCGGGGCTGGCCAAGGTCGCCAACACCAACCGCAAGTTCCTGGATGGCTATGACGGCGCCGACGGGATCAAGACCGGCTACACCAACGAGGCGGGGTTCAACCTGACGGCCAGCGCGGAGCGCGGCGGGGTGCGCCTGATCGCCACGGTCTTCGGCGAGACCTCGACCGATGCGCGCAACCGCAAGATGGCGGACCTTCTGGACCTTGGCTTCAAGAAGGCCAAGCCCGGGGTGGCGACGGTCAAGCCGCAGGCCGCCGACCCAGAGGCCGCGACTTCGGATGAAAGCGTGGTGGCCGAGGACGAGGGCGACACCAAGACCGATGCGACCAAGGCCGATGCCGTGGCGATGGCGAGCTCCCCGCGGCCCAAGGCCAAGCCGGGGGCCGATGCGGGGGCGGGCGGGCTGCAGATCACCGGGATCGAGGATGCAGTGGCCATGGCCAATGCGGGCGACCTGCAGGTGACCGCCTCGGCCGCGGCCGAGCCGCAGACGCTGGAGGCCGCCGCCGAGACCAAGACCCGCAAGGCCCCGGTCTATACCGACCAGAATGCGAAACTCGCCTCGGTGTCGGCCAAGCCGGAAGTGGTGACGCGGGTCTCCACCTCGGGCGGGGCGGGCTGGGGGATCAACCTCGGGCGGTATCCGAACACGGTGGTGGCCGAAAAGGCGCTGATCCAGGTGCGGCTGTTGGAAAGCGCGGCGCTGGATGGCGGGACGTCCAAGGTCGTCACCCGCTCCAGCGGCTATGACGCGGTGGTGCTGGGGCTCAGCCGCGACAATGCGGACCTCGCTTGCCGCAAGCTGCAGGCCCGCGCCGTGCAGTGCTTCACCATAGGCGAGTGATGTTCGCCTTCCCCCCCGCCCCGGTCGTCACCGTCCCGGTGGAGGGCGGCAGCCGTTTTCCGGTGCGGCGGATCTTTTGCGTCGGGCGCAACTATGCCGACCACGCGGCCGAGATGGGCCATGACACGCGCGAACCGCCGTTCTTCTTCTCCAAACCCAGCGATGCCGTGGTGCCGTCAGGGTCCAGCATCCCCTACCCTCCCGCGACCGCCGACCTGCATTACGAGGGCGAGCTGGTGGTGGCGATCGGCCCGGGCGCCGGGGTCTTCGGCTTTGCGGCGGGCAACGACCTGACCCGGCGCGACCTGCAGGCCGAGGCCAAGGCCGCGCGCAGGCCTTGGGACATGGCGAAGGGCTTCGACAATTCGGCGGTGATCGGCACGATCCGGCCGGGGGCTTTGCCGGATGGGCTGCTGGTCACGACGGTCGAAGGGGTCGAACGCCAGCGCTCGGCCCTGTCGATGATGATCTGGTCGGTGCCCGAGATCATCGGCCACCTCTCGCAGCTGGTAAACCTGGCGCCGGGCGACCTGATCTATACCGGCACGCCCGCGGGCGTCGGCGCGCTGCAGCGCGGCCAGACCTGCACCGTGACCATCGAGGGGCTGGAGCCCGCGACGGTTACTTTTCTTTAGGCGCGGGTTTCTCGTCGTAATCGGTCAGCAGGATGCGATGCGCATCGCCCTGCAGGTCGTCGAACTGATGCGTCCGCATGGCCCAGAGGAAGGCGACGAGCCCGACGGCGCCGAGGAACAGCGAGACGGGAATCAGGATGGTCAGGATCGCCATGGGCGCAGCCTCAGCGCGTTGAGGGAAACCGAAATCGAAGAGAGCGACATGGCGAGCGCCGCCGCAAGGGGCGTCGCGGCACCGACCAGCGCGAGGGGCACGGCCACGACGTTATAGGCGGCCGAGATGCCGAAATTCTGCACCATCCGCCGGGCCGCCTGCCGGGCGATGAAGACCGCATCGGCGATGGCCGAAAGGTCGCGGCCCAGAAGCACGATGTCGGATGCCACCCGCGCCGCATCCAGGGCCTGCGCCGGCGAGATCGAGACATGGGCAGCGGCCAGGGCGCCCGTGTCGTTCAGCCCGTCGCCCACCATCAGCACCTTGTGCCCTTCGGCGCCAAGCCCTTGGACCAAGGCGGCTTTCTCGGCCGGCAAGGCGCCCGCCACCCAATCCGCGATGCCGATCCGGGCGGCGAAGGCGGCCACCGCCGCCTCGGTATCGCCCGAGACCAGCCTGACCGCGATGCCTTGGGCCCGCAGCCCCGCGATGGCAGCCTCGGCGCCGGGGCGGATGTGGTCGGTGAAGGCCACCGCATGGGTCTGGCCGTTCAGCGACAGGTAGGTCGCGGTCAGCGCCAGGGCTTCGGCCCCCACCCACTCCGCCCGGCCGAGCCGCACGAGGGCGCCGTTCAGCCGCCCCTCGACGCCGTAACCCGGCACTTCGCGCAAGTCGTCCAGCGGGGTCGTCGGCAGCCTGGCCGCCAGGGCCTGCGCCAGGGGATGGGCCGAGGCGCGGGCCAGCGCGCCCAGCACCGGCAGGGCCTCGGCGGGCAAGGCCTCCAGCCCCAGGGGTTCGGGCGCGCCCATGGTCAGCGTGCCGGTCTTGTCGAAAACCACCGTATCGACCTCGGCCAGCCGCTCCAGCGCCGTGCCATTCTTGATGAGAACCCCCTTGCGGAAGAGCTTGCCCGAGGCGGCGGTGATGACGGCGGGCACCGCCAGCCCCAAGGCGCAGGGGCAGGTGATGATGAGGACGGCGGCAGAGATGTTGATGGCGTAACGGATGTCGCCGCCGGTCTTCCACATCCAGAAGGCGAAGGCGGAAAAGGACAGCAGATGCACCAGGGGCGAGTAAAGCCGCGAGGCGCGGTCGGCCAGGGTGGTATACCGCGTCTTGGCGCTTTCGGCGACGGCGACCAGATCGGCCATGCGGTGCAGCGAGGACTCGCGCCCCGCCGCCGTGACCTGCACCGTCAGGGGCCCGGTCAAGTTGACCTCGCCTGCGCTGACCACGGTGCCGGGACCGGCGAAGACCGGCAGGCTCTCGCCGGTCAGAAGCCCGCGGTCGATCTCCGACGTGCCCGCGGTCACGACGCCATCCACCGGCATCCGCCCGCCCGGCCGCACCAGCACCAGATCGCCCACCGCGACCTCGGCAATCGGCAGGACGACCTCTTTCGCGCCGTCCAGCACGATGGCGCGGGGCACTTCCAAAGCGGCGAGCTCTTCGGCCGCCGAGCGGGCCAAAGCGCGCGAGCGGTGGTCGAGCCAGCGGCCCAGCAGCAGGAAGAAGGACAGCATCACCGCGGCGTCGAAATAGGCCTTTTCGCCGGAATGCAGGGTCTCGTAAACCGAGATCGACGAGGCCAGGATCAGCGCCAGCGAGATCGGCACATCCATCCCCAGCCGCCCCTGCCGCAGGCTGGCCCAGGCAGAACGGAAAAACGGCTGGCCGCAGAAGGCGACGGTCGGCAAGGCGATCACGCCCGAGATGAAGTGGAAAAGGTCGCGCGTCGCATCCTCGGCGCCGGACCAGACCGCGACCGACAGAAGCATGATGTTCATCATGCTGAAGAAGGCGACCCCGATGCGCATCAGAAGCGCGCGGCCCTGGCGGTCGGTCTCGGTGGAGGACAGAAGCCCCGGGTCCAGCTCATGCGCCTCTTGGCCGACGGCGGCCAGCACGGGGATGAGGTCGGCGGCCACCAGATGCGGCTCGGCCTCGACCGTCACGCGGCGCAAGGACAGGTTCACCCGGGCCGAGCGCACGCCGGGAAAGGCCCGCAAGGCACCCTCGACGGCCGAGATCGCCCCCGCGCCCTCGGCCCCCGGCAAGGACAGCATGATCCGCGCCGCCTGAGCCCGGATCGCCGCCACCCGGTCGGAGGGCGAGACGACCACGCAGGCCGGGCAGGCCGCAAGCTGGACATGGTCGTCGGTCAGGGCCATCTCAGTCCCTCACATAGAAAAAGCTGCGGGCGGTATAAAGCGTGCCGTCCTGCGCATGGGCGGTGATCTGCAGCATCCATTTGCCCAGGGCGAGGCTTTCGGCCGAGCTGTAAAAGCCGTCGGCCCCCTGTGTCATGGTCGGATGCAGGTCGTCCTTGGCCTCGGTCGGACGGCCCACCAGCACATCCAGATCGCGCAAGGTCACCGGGGCGCCCTTGGCATCCGTCCATTCCAGCCGCAGCTGGTCGGCCTTCTGGTCGTAATACTGGTGCAGCGTCCAGCCCAGCGCCAGCTGCGCCTTTTTCGCGCGGTCGAAGTTCTGGCTTTCGTCATAGCCCGACTGCACCTCCAGCCCCGGGAAGGTCGAGATCGCCTTCCAGGCCATGGCGATATTGACCGCGATGACCAGGCCGAAGGCCGCCACGCAAACCGCCAGCATGTGCCAGCCGGTGAAGGGCTTGTGCATCCGTTCCATCATTGAACCTTTCCGTGGAAGACGGTGTCCTTGTAGACGCGCTCGGCCTTGGGGATTTCGGCGGCGGGGGGGAGCGTCGGCCCCTCGGCATCGGTGATCCAGAGCCGGACCGGCAGGCTGTCGGTCGCCGCCGCCAGCGTGCCGGTCTTGGCGGTGATGTAAAGCCGCTGCTCCTTGGTCTCGTTGGCCTTGACCAGAACGCGGAACTCCTGCGTGCCCTCCAGTGCCAGCGTCACATCGGCGGGGGCGAAGGCGGTGAAGGTGAACCAGCGGTCCTCGCCATGCTTGTTGCGCAGCCGCAGGTCATAGGTGTTGCGGATCGAGCCGTCCGAGAGCGTCACATACATCGGGTTCCTGACCGGCGAGACCGAGACGTCGAGGTTCGCGCGCAGGAAAAGCGCCACGATCAGGCCGATGCCGATCCCGGCCCAGAGCGTGGTGTAGACGATGGTCCGCGGCCGCAGCAGGTGCCTCCAGACCGGCTTGTCCTTCAGGCCCTGGCGCTCCAGGGGCTCGTCGGTCAGGGCAAGGTAGCCGATCAAGCCGCGCGGCTTGCCGATCTTGTCCATCGTCGTGTCGCAGGCGTCGATGCACAAGCCGCAGGTGATGCAGGCCAGCTGCTGGCCGTTGCGGATGTCGATCCCCATCGGGCAGACGTTCACGCAGGCCATGCAGTCGATGCAATCGCCGTTGCCCTCGACCGTCTGCTTGCCGCGCGGCTCGCCCCGCCAATGGCGGTAACCGATGGTCAGGGTTTCCTCGTCCATCATCGCGGCCTGGATGCGCGGCCAGGGGCAGGCATAGATGCAGACCTGCTCGCGGGCGAAACCGCCGAAGAAAAAGGTGGTGGCCGTCAGGATCGCCATGGTCAGATAGGCGATGGGATGGGCGGTGCCTTGCACCAGGTTCACCGCCAAGGTCGGCGCGTCGGTGAAGTAAAAGACCCAGGCGCCCCCGGTGGCCAGCCCGATCAGCAGCCAAAGCGCCCATTTCAGCGCGCGTTTCCAGGCCTTCTCCAGGTTCCAGGCCTGGCGGTGCAGGCGGATGCGGGCGTTGCGGTCGCCCTCGACCCAGCGCTCGACCAGGATGTAAAGGTCGGTCCAGACCGTCTGCGGGCAGGCATAGCCGCACCACACCCGGCCGGCGGCAGAGGTGAACAGGAAGAGCCCGAGCCCGGCCATGATCAAAAGCCCCGCGACGAAGTAGAATTCGTGCGGCCAGATCTCGATCATGAAGAAGAAGAACCGGCGGTTGGCCAGGTCGAGCAGAACGGCCTGGTCGGGCATGGCCGGGCCGCGGTCCCACCTGATCCAGGGCAGCAGGTAATAGACGCCCAGCATGGCGGCCATCAGCCCCCATTTCAGCGAGCGGAACTTGCCTTTGACCCGGCGCGGAAAGATCGGCTCGCGGGCGGCGTAAAGCTTGGGACTGTCAGAATCTTGCATGGGGTCCATCCTGTTCGCTGCAATCTTCTGCACCGCGGCGCGGGGGGCGGCCTTGACCTATGTCAACGGAGGTCGATTTCGCGCACTCGCCTTCCGATTGTGCATCCGGGCGGCCGAAATAATCAAGCGGCCCGAGAGGGGCCGCTTGAGGAGAGTGGTCAGGAATATGCCGGGGCTCCGGACAGGGAGGGAGGGGAAAGACGGCACCGATCCCCCAGGAACCGCGCGAACAGGAGGGGATCGGTGCCCGCCGGAAGCTCCCCGGCAAAGACACATTCGCCGATTCGGGGGTGATTCTCCTTGATCTGTGTCAAGGAGCGCAAGTTTTCCTGCTTGATCCAGGTCAAGCCAACCCCTTGGCGCAAAAGAAAAAGGGGGCCCGAAGGCCCCCTTTGTGCTTTGTCGCTGGGCTTACTCGCCGCCGCCCAGAGAGTGGACATAGACGGCGACCGAGCGGATCTGGTCCTCGGTCAGGCGGGGTGCCACGCCTTGCGCCTGATAGCCCCAGGCCGGCATGACCCCGCCGCGGCCCTCGGCGATCGTCTGGGTCAGCGTCGCCGCATCGCCGCCGTAAAGCCAGACCGCATCGGTCAGGTTCGGCGCGCCCATGTCGCGGTTGCCCTTGCCGTCGTCGCCATGACAGGCAGCGCAATTGTCGGCAAAGAGCTTCTGTCCCTCGGTCGCCTGGGCCTCATCCGCCTGCTGGCCCGAAAGCTTGAGGACATAGTTCACCACCTGCCCCACCTGCGCATCGGTCAGCTTGGTCGGCGCCATGTCGGCCATCGGGCCCGTGGCCTTGTCGGACCAGGCCGGCATGAAGACGCCGACGTTGCGGGCATCGGGGTCGGTCGTGTTGCGCACGCCATGCGTCACCGTGGTGTGGATCGCGTCCAGCGTGCCGCCATAGAGCCAGTCGTTGTCCAGGAGGTTCGGATAGCCCTTGCCCCCCTGCGCGCCCGAGCCGTGGCACTGCGCGCAGTTGTTCATGAAGACGGCATGGCCCGCCTCCATCGCATAGGACTTCAGCGCGTCGTCGCCTTCGATGGCATTCAGGTCGGCCGCCACCAGCTTGGCCTTGATGGGCGCGTTCATATCGTCGAAGTGCTTGATCTCGGCGGCGACATCGGCCCGGGTCGAGGCGCCAAGAACCCCCGGCGTCGCGCCGTGGATCAGGGGCCAGGCCGGAAAGGCGATGGCATAGCCCAGAGCCCAGACGATGGTCAGGTAGAAGATCCACACCCACCAGCGCGGCAGGGGGTTGTTCAGCTCTTCGATCCCGTCCCAGGAATGGCCGGTGGTGCCGACCTTGTCCTTGGGGTCTTGCTTGATCGGTTTGGCCATGGCTCAGGCCTCCTTCCGGTTGTCAGGCCCGGGGTTTTTTTCGTTGCGGAAGATGGAGTTGGCCGCATCGTCATAGCTGGGCTTGGAGCCCGGCCGCATGACCCAGACCATGACCGCCACGAAGAAGGCCGTCATCACCACCACCATCCAGCTTTGCGCGAAGGCGTTCATCAGGTCGTAAGTCGTCATGATCGCCTCCCTTTACCGGCTTGCCACGGGGGTGAAGGTCGAGAAGTCGACCATCGTGCCCAGCACCTGCAGATAGGCGATCAGGGCGTCCATCTCGGTCAGCTCGGGCTTGCCGTCGAAATTGGCGACATCGACCTTGCCATAGCGGGCGAGGAGGCCGGAGCTGTCCTTGGTCGGATCGGCCTGGGCCTCGAAATCGGCCTTGGCATTGGCCATTTCATCCGCCGTATAGGGCACGCCCACGACCTGGTTGGCCCACATCTGCTCGCCGATGTAATCCGCCGTGATCGGCGTCGTCGCCAGGTAGGGGTATTTCGGCATGATCGACTCCGGCACCACCGCCTGAGGATTGCTCAGGTGATCGACATGCCAGGCGTCGGAATACTTGCCGCCCACGCGCGCCAGGTCGGGCCCGGTGCGCTTGGAGCCCCATTGGAACGGGTGGTCATACTTGCTTTCGGCCGCCAGCGAATAGTGGCCATAGCGTTCGACCTCGTCGCGCATCGGGCGGATCATCTGGCTGTGGCAGACATAGCAGCCTTCGCGGATGTAGATCTGCCGACCCGCCAGCTCCAGCGGCGTATAGGGCCGCACGCCCTGGACGTCTTCGATCGTGTTCTGCAGGTAGAACAGGGGCACGATCTCGACCAGGCCGCCGATGGTGACGACGAGGAACGATAGCACCAGGAGCAGCGTCGCGTTGCGCTCGATGATCCCGTGTTTGTCAAGAATGGACATCTGCGGCCTCCTTCATTCGGCCGGGATGGCGGCGGCAAGGCTGGCAGCCTTGGCGGGTTGGGCCCGCACCGTCATCCAGAGGTTGTAGACCATGATGAGCGCGCCGCCGAGATACATCAGCCCGCCCACGCCGCGCACGACCAGCATCGGGTATTTCGCGGCAACGGTGTCGGCGAAGGCATTGACGAGGAAGCCATTGGCATCGACTTCACGCCACATCAGGCCTTCCATGATCCCGGTGACCCACATCGAGGCGGCGTAAAGCACGATCCCGATGGTGGCGAGCCAGAAGTGCCAGGAGACGAGGCGCAGGCTATAAAGCCCGTCGCGCTGCCACAGCCGCGGCGTCAGGAAGTAGAGGACCGAGAAGGTAATCATCCCGTTCCAGCCAAGGGCGCCCGAATGCACGTGGCCGATGGTCCAGTCGGTATAGTGGCTGAGCGAGTTGACGGCCTTGATCGACATGACCGGGC
>CAMFIX010000047.1 GCA_945952425.1 uncultured Pseudorhodobacter sp.
CACACCCTCGCCCCGCGTCCATCGGTTCTCGAACCGATGGCGCACCGATGGACGCCCCTCCCGTGAAGTATTTGAACCAGTATGAAAGAGAAAGGGGCGCGGCCGGAAAGGTCGCGCCCCTTCGGCTTTGGGCTTTCATACTTGCCCAAATATCCGCGGTGGAGGTCCGGAGGAGGGGCGCGCCCCTTCTCCGGGCGGGGTGCGGGGCAGCGGCCCCGCTTACCCGATTTCCGCCAGCCGCGTCATCGCGGCTTCCAGCTTGGCCGCTTCGTCCTCGCGGGCGGCGAGGTTGGATTTGGCTTCCTCGACCACCTCTTCGGGCGCCGAAACCGCGAAGTTGGGGTTGTTCAGGCGGCCTTTCAGGCCTCCGATCTCTTTGCCGAGCTTGTCGAGCGATTTCTTCAGCCGCGCCTTTTCCTCGGCGATGTCGATGAGGCCCGCCAGCGGGATGGCGAAGGTCGCGCCGGGGGCGCCGAGCGTGATGGCCCCCTTGGGGGCGGCGCCTTCGGAGAAGCCCTCGATCCGGGCGAGGCGGCGGATCAGGGCCTCGTTCCTCTCCCAGGCGGCGCGGGCCTCGGGCGAGAGGCTGATGGCGACAAGGTCGATCTTCAGGCCAGCGGGCACATGGACCTGGGCGCGGGCCGAGCGGATTTCCTCGATCAGGCCGGTGACGAAGGCCATTTCCTGGTCGGCGGCGGCGTCCGCGAGGTCGCCCAGGGTCGGCCAATCGGTGTGGACCAGCAGCTTGGCGCGGGTGCCGGTCTGGCCCCAGAGGTCTTCGGTGAGGAAGGGCATGAAGGGGTGCAGCAGGATCATCGACTGGTCCAGCACCCAGGCCATGGTGGCGCGGGTTTCGGCGGCGTCGGGGCTGTCGAAGAGGGGTTTGGCGAATTCGACATACCAGTCGCAGACCTTGCCCCAGACGAACTTGTACAGCGTGTCGGCGGCGAAGTCGAAGCGGAACTCGGTGAGGGCCTGCTGCACCTCGCTCGCCGCGCGGGCGGTTTCGCCGATGATCCAGCGGTTGGCGGTGGCTGTGGCCTTGGGGGCTTGCGCTTGGGTGGAGTGGCCCTCCCAGACGCCGTTCATCTCGGCAAAGCGGCAGGCGTTCCAGAGCTTGGTGCCGAAATTCCTGTATCCCGCAATGCGTTGCGGGTCGAACTTGAGGACGCCGCCGAGGCTCGCCATGGCCGCATTGGCAAAGCGCAGGGCATCGGCGCCGTATTCGTCGATGACCTCCAGCGGATCGACGACATTGCCAAGTGACTTCGACATCTTCTTGCCCTTGGCGTCGCGGACGAGGCCGTGGAGATAGACGGTGTGGAAGGGGATGTCGTCCACCACGGCCAGCTGCATCATCATCATCCGGGCAACCCAGAAGAAGATGATGTCGAAGCCGGTGACGAGAACGGAAGTCGGGAAGTAGCGCTGCAGCTCGGGGGTCTGCTCGGGCCAGCCGAGGGTGCCGATGGGCCAGAGGCCCGAGGAGAACCAGGTGTCGAGGACGTCGGGGTCGCGGTAGATCGGCACAGACCAGGTCTCGCCCGCCGCCATCTTGGCGGGCAGTTCGGCGATGGCCTTGGCATAGGCTTCGCGGTCTGCAACGAGGTAGGCGTCGCAGGGGTAATAGTCCAAGGCGTCACTCTGCGCGGCGATTTGGTCGGCGGCGCAGAAACTGGTGGTCTCGCTCAGGACGAGTTGGCCATCGACAAGTTTCGGCCCATACCAAACCGGGATCTGGTGGCCCCACCAGAGCTGGCGCGAGATGCACCAGGGTTCGATGTTCTCCAGCCAGTGGAAATAGGTCTTCTCGCCGCTCTCCGGCATGATCTTGGTCCGGCCCGACCGCACCGCCTCCAGGGCGGGCTCGACGATCTTGGCGGTGTCCACGAACCACTGGTCGGTCAGCATCGGCTCGATGACGACCTTGGAGCGGTCGCCGTGGGGCTGCATGATGGGCTTGTCCTCGACGACGGGGACGAGGCGCAGGTGCTCGGAATGGGTCTCGGGGTCGATCTCCGAGACCATGACGGTCACCGCCAGCCCCGCTGCGTTGATGTCGGCGACCACGAGCTTCCGCGCCTCGAACCGATCCAGGCCGCGGTATTTCTCGGGGACGAGGTTCAGGCTATCAACCTCGTTCTCGTCGGTCGGGCTGCCTGCCGCGATCTCGCGGGCGCGGGCGACGGCGACCTCGTAGGGCGCCCCATCGGCGCGCATCTTCCCTTGCGTGTCCATCAGCCGATACATCGGCAGGCCCGCCCGCTTGGCCACCTGGTAGTCGTTGAAGTCATGCGCGCCGGTGATCTTCACGGCGCCAGACCCAAAGGTCGGATCGGGATATTCGTCGGTGATGATCGGGATGAGGCGATCACAAAGCGGCAGGTGGACCATCTTGCCGACGATGGGGGCATAGCGTTCGTCCGAAGGATGCACCGCCACCGCGCCATCCCCAAGCATCGTCTCGGGGCGGGTCGTCGCAATCGAAATGTAATCCCGCGTCTCGCGGAAGGTGACGTTTCCTTCGGCATCCTTCTCGACATATTCATAGGTCTCGCCCCCCGCGAGGCGATATTTGAAGTGCCACATATGGCCCTTCACCTCGATATTCTCGACCTCGAGATCCGAGATCGCCGTCTCGAAATGCGGGTCCCAATTGACGAGGCGCTTGCCGCGATAGATCAGGCCCTTGTTGTACATATCCACGAAAACCTTGATGACGGCATCGTGGAAATTGCCCTCTTCGCCCGCCGGAGCGCCCGGGGCGCCCGACATGGTGAAGGCCTCGCGGTCCCAGTCGCAGGAGGCGCCCAGCCGCTGCAGCTGGCCGATGATCGTGCCGCGCGACTTCTTCTTCTGCTCCCAGACCTTCAGGGTAAAGGCCTCGCGGCCCATCTCGCGGCGGGTGATGTTGCCCGCCTTGGCCATCTCGCGCTCGGTCACCATCTGGGTCGCGATGCCCGCATGGTCGGTGCCGGGCTGCCACAAAGTGTCATGCCCCTGCATCCGGTGCCAGCGGATCAGGATGTCCTGCAGCGTGTTGTTGAAGGCGTGGCCCATGTGCAAGGAGCCCGTCACATTGGGCGGCGGGATCATGATCGAGAAGGCCTCGGCCCCCGGGCGCGCATTGGCCCCGGCCGCCCCCACCTTGGCCTCCAGCCAGAGCTTGGAAATCCGGGCCTCGGCCTCGGCGGGGTTGAAGGTCTTTTCCATGGGCATGGGCGTGATCCTGCGTTGGTGTGCAAGCCTCTTAGCGAAGTCGCCGGGAATGGAAAAGCCTCATGGCGCAGGAAGCGCGCGATCCCGGTTGACAGCGGGCCGCTTTGGCCGAAGCTCGTGCCAGATGCCGCCCCGCGAGGCCCCGATGTCCTTTCCGCGCCGCTCTGTCCTGTCGCTGACTTTTGGCGTGCCGGGGGTGATCCTGCTGGTCGGCGCGCTGACGGGGGCGCTTTTCGTCGCGGTCTCGGGGCCCGAGGTGCAGCGGGGCTGGCGGCTGCAGGTCGAGGGGCAGGATGCGGAAGGCGTGGTGACGGGCAAGCAAAGCTGGGAGGAAAGCTGCGGGCGCAACGACCTGGACACCTGCACGCGCTATGAGATCCGCTACCGTTTTGCGCAAGGCGCGGGGCAGGCGCTGGTCGATGCCGCGACCTATGACGGGCTGGCCGAGGGCGCTGCGGTCCGCCTGCGCTATGTGCCCGCCGACCCGGCCACCAGCGAGTTGCAGGCGGGCGAGACGCTGATCGAGGGGGGCGCGCTGGCCGGGCTGGGGCTGGTCTTCGCGCTGGGATGCGGCCTTGGGCTTTGGCTGCGGGGCCGCAAGGCCGCGCGCATGCTGCGCCTGCGCGAGACCGGCACGATGCGCACGGCCACGGTCACCGCGCGCGAGCCGACCTCGGTCAGGATCAACGGTCGGCGGCAATGGGTGATCCGCTGGACCGACAGCACGGGCGCGACCGGCAAGAGCCGCTTGCGGCGGATGGAAGACCTGCCCGAGGCGGGCGCCGCGCTGGTCGTCTATGCCGACCCTGACGGGGTGCTTCCGGCGGTCTGGGAAGGCGATGTCGGCACGCGCTAGAGGCGCGTTGCAAAATGCAAAAGGTTGCTCTTTCGCCACCCCTTTTCGGCAACAATTCCTCTATACGAATGGAAAGTTTCGAACCCTGCACCAATTGGCTATGGTAATTCTCCAACATAGACCCAATACGGTTTCAAGATGCCAAGTTCGACCGATCGCCGCCGCTACGATGTCGCCTGTCCCATCGCCTGCGCCCTCGATACGGTTGGCGACCGATGGACCCTGCTGATCCTGCGCGAATTGCTGCCCGGGGCCTTGCGTTTCAGCGAAATCAAGGGCGCGATTCGGGGAATCAATGCGACGATCCTGTCGCGGCGGCTGGAGCAGATGCGCGAAGAGGGGCTCTTGCAGCTGGTCGAATTGCGCAATCTCGCCACGGCCTATGCGGCCACCCCCAAGGCCGAGGCGCTGTGGCCGATCCTCGTCGCGCTGGCCGCCTGGGGCAGCAGCCAGCCCGAGGCCGACGGGACCGAGGGTTTGACGCCCGCGGCGGCGGCCACGGCTTTCGTGGCGCTGCGCCCGCCCGACGCGCCGCGCCAGGCCATCGGCTTCACGCTGGAGGGCGCGCGGCTGGAATGGCAGCCCGACCGCAAGATCCCGCTGGCCCGCGTGGCAGGCCAGGCGGGGCTGGAGATCGCCGCCTCGCCCCTGACGCTGTTCCAGCTGGTGACGGGGCGGCTCTCGGCCGCGACGGCGCAGGCCAAGGGACAACTGACCCTCAGCGGCGCGGCGCCGGGGCTGTTCCTCGACCACCTGCCGCGGGCGTGATCAGGCGGGGCCGACCAGCGCCAGCGTCAACCCCTCGGCATCGGCGATCTGCAGGGTAAAGGCCCCGCCGGGCACTTCGTCGGGGCCGTGGAGCACCTTTCCCCCGGCGTCCGTCACGGTCTCGATCGCCTTTTTCGTCGATCCGGTGCCGAAATAGGGCTTCCAGGCCGGGGCCCAGCCCGAAATGGCGCAGGTGCCGCCGATATCGACCCCGTCGCGGGCGAAGACGTGATAGGTCATCTCGGGCCCCATCGGCACCGCCCGCGTCTCGGTCCAGCCGAAGAGCGCGCCGTAAAAGGCAAGCGCCGCTTGCGGATCGGGCGTCACCAGCTCGTGCCAGTTGCCATGCCCCTCGCGCGCCTGGTCGAAGGCCGCGCCGCTGTCGCCGGGCAGAGGCTGCAGCAGCGCAAAGCCCGCGCCTTGCGGATCGACCAGCACGGCAAAGCGCCCGGTGCCCGGAATGTCGGTCGGCGGCACCAGAACCTGCGCGCCCAGCCCCTGCGCCTGGGCCACGGTCGCATCGCAACCCGTCACCGCGAAATAGATCGACCAGCCGGCCGGTTGCCCCTCGACCGCGGGCATCAGCCCCGCGATATGGGCGCTGCCGAGGCTCGCGATGCCATAGACCGCATCGGGGCCCATCGGCATGTCGGCCCAGGCCCAGCCGAAGAGCGCGGCGTAAAAGCGTTTCGCCGCGGCGGTATCGCGGCTGGAAAGTTCATACCAGCAGGGCAGGCCGTGATGGGCGGCTTTGGCGTCGGTCATGATGTCCTCCGATTCGATGGGGCCTTGGCCCAAGCATAGGATATTCGAATTCAAATCATCATGACGGTTTTGCCCCTCGCGCCGAATTGCGCCGGAAATGGCCCAAGTCCCGCGGCACCTAGACGGCGCCACCTAGACCGCCCGGTCGATGCGCGTCGAAAGATGGATCAGGCTTTCGGAGGATTTCACCCCGGTCAGCGCCCCGATCTGGTCCAGCACGCCATCCAGCACCGTCGTGTTCGGCGCCGCGATCTGCAAGAGCAGGTCGAAGCGGCCCGAGGTCGTGTGCACCCGTTCGACCTCGGCAATCGCCTTCAACCGGCTGAGGATTCCGGCCTGGCCGCGCGGCTCGATGGTCAAGAGCACGCTGGCGCGCAGCCGCCCCTCGCGCGCGGCCTCGCCCAGTTTCAACGTATAGCCCGCGATGATCCCCCCGGTCTCCAGCCGCTCCAGCCGGGCCTGGATGGTGGACCGCGCCACCTTCAGCCGCCGCGCCAGCGTCGCCACCGACATCCGCGCATCGGCCCCCAGCAGCCCCAGGATGCTGCGATCCAGCTCATCCATCACATTGCCTTCCTTTTTCGTCATTCTGCCGACAGAATGCGACGATTATATAGTTTTGTTCGGTGAGTTTGTCACCCATATGCAGCATCCTCAGTTGCAGGAAAAGGGCGGCTCATACGCACCTGGCCTGGTTGGAAAAACCACGCTGTGTGCCAAGGCCGCTTGACCTTTTCAGGGCAACGGGGAGGGACACGCATCTTGTTGGCAGAAAGGATCATGCTGATGGGACTGTCCAAGACGATCTGGACCAATCCGACCGAATTCCTGCGCAACCAGCAGCCGGAGAACCCTGTGCTGTTCTTTGCGCCCCAGGTCGTGCAAGCCACCGCCCGTCGCTTTCTGCGCGGCTTTCCGGGGCTGGTGACCTATGCGGTGAAGTCGAACCCCTCCGAAGAGATGGTCGAGAACCTGCTCGCCGCGGGCATCCGCGGGTTCGACTGCGCCTCGGCGTTCGAAATCGACATGATCCGGCGTTTGGACCCCGATGCCGCGATCCATTACCACAACCCGGTACGCTCGCGCGCCGAGATCGCCCATGCGGTGGCCCGGAAGGTCAAGGCCTGGTCGGTGGACAGCGCGTCGGAACTGGCCAAGCTGATCGAGATGGTTCCCGCTGAAGGTTGCGAAATCTCGGTGCGCTTCAAGCTGCCGGTGGCTGGCGCGGCCTATAATTTCGGCGCGAAGTTCGGGGCGACGTCGGAAGTAGCCTCTGACCTGCTGGTAAAGGCGCAGGAGGCGGGCTTTGTCGCCTCGCTGACCTTCCACCCCGGCACGCAATGCACCGACCCGGAGGCCTGGGCCGCCTATATCCGCGAGGCGGCGGTGATCGCGGCCCGCGCCGGGGTGACGATCGCGCGGCTGAACGTCGGCGGCGGCTTCCCCAGCCAGCGCGGCGGGGTTCCGGTGGACCTGGAGGCGATCTTCGCCACCATCGACCGCGTGACGGGCGAGGCTTTCGGCTCCGACCGCCCGGCCCTGGTCTGCGAGCCCGGCCGCGGCCTGTGCGGCGACGGTTTCGCCGTGGCCGCCCGCGTCAAGGCTTTGCGCGACGGGGCGCATGTCTTCCTGAACGACGGGATTTACGGCTCGATGTTCGAATTCAGCCAGATCGGCGTGATCGACCGCATGGCGGTGATCTCGCCCGAGGGCGTCCGCCGCCAGGGTGCCCCCGTGCCCCGCGCGGTCTTCGGCCCGACTTGCGACTCGGTCGACCGCCTGCCGGGCGAGATCGCCTTGCCCGCCGATATCGCCGAGGGCGATTACCTGGTCATCCAGGGCATGGGCGCCTATTCGACCGTGACCAACAGCCGCTTCAACGGCTTTGGTGATCTTGGGCTCTGCACGGTCCTGTCGCTGAAAATCTAAGGCCTCAGGGCTCTTCGGGGTCGGCCTCGTCGGGATCGTCGCGCAAGCCCCTGAAATCCGGGGGCTTGCCGCGTTTGCCCTCGTCGATCCAGGCCGAAAGCCGGGCGTGCATCTCGCGCAGGACACGGCCATTCGGGCGCTGGACCAGGGCCAGGCCGATCAGCCGCAGCGCGCGCAGCGGCTGGGTGGCCGTCAGCGCCACCGCCGCCTCGCGCAGATCGTCGGCCGAGGGCACGGCGGCGCGCGCGGTCGAACGTTCGAAGCTGCGGATCAGCGCGCGCAGGATGCGGTTGAACTCCTCGTCGTTCCAGGTCAGCTGCGGCTGCTCGGGCAGGTCGTCGAAATCGTCGTCGAAAAGGTCGGGCAGGGGGCTGAGACCCAGCCGCGCGTTCAGCGCCCGGTTGCTGGCACGGTAGGGCTGCAGAAAGCCGCGCGCCACGGCACGGGTCGGGCGCGGCGGCACCGTTCCGTTCGGCGTCGTCCGCATCAGCGCCTCGGCCAGCGGGATGTCGTCGGTCAGCGCATTTATCATATGGCCAAGACGCGCCTTGGCGCGGTCCAGCCCCTCGTTCGTCTGATCGGGGGTCACCGCGCCGGTCCGGTCGATGCCCGCCACCTGCGCGAAATCAGCCACCGCATCGCCCTCGATCAAGAGCTTGCGGTCGTAAATCCGCACCACCATCGACTCGTGTCCGAAGGCCTTCTCCCATTTGGCCAGCCGCTTGTCGTAGTTCAGGTAAAGCGGCTGCAGCGGGTTCGGCGGGGGCAGGGCGGTAAAGCCGTGACCCCAGAGCTCCCATTCGGCGCGGCGGTCGGGGCGCGCGCCCTCGGCATGGTGCGAGACGGCGTGGCGGTCCTGCCTGCGGATATAGCAGACGACCTGCACCCGGTCGAACAGCGGCTTGACCACGCGGGCCAGCGTCTCGATGGCGCGCTGTTCGAAGAAAAAGGCGAAGTTTTCCGAACTGACGATGACCTTCTCGCCCGGCACCTCGGCCAGCCGGGCCGCGAAGTGCTGCGGCTTGTCCAGCCGGAAGCCGCGGGGAAAGATCTGGGTGTCGTCGATATAGGTGACGAAGCCATGCGCATTGGCCTCGCCCTCGCCGGGCAGGTCATGGATGCCTTGTGCGGCCAGAAGCGCGCGGTTGGCCTCGATCCATTTCTGGATCGCGGTCGTGCCGGTCTTGTGATTGCCGATGTGTAGGATCAGGTGCCGCATCTTCGCTCCAGGTGCCGCCGGAGCCTAAAACGCCCCGGCGACACCTGCAATCGCTCAGCGTGCCGCGACCTTGGTATAGTCGCGCTTGGCCGGGCCGACGTAAAGCTGCCGCGGGCGACCGATCTTGCCATTCTCGGCGATCATCTCTTTCCACTGGCTGATCCAGCCCACGGTGCGCGAGATCGCGAAGATCGGCGTGAACATCGAGACGGGGAAGCCCATCGCCTCCAGGATGATGCCGGAATAGAAGTCGACATTGGGATAGAGCTTTTTCGAGATGAAATACTCGTCCTGCAGCGCGATCCGCTCCAGCTCCTTGGCGACTTGCAGCGTCGGGTTGTCGTGGATGCCCAGAAGCTCCAGCACCTCGTCGGCCGATTCCTTCATCACCTTGGCGCGCGGGTCGAAGTTCTTGTAAACCCGGTGGCCGAAGCCCATCAGCTTGACGCCCGAGCTCTTGTCCTTCGCCTTGGCGATGAATTCCGGGATGCGGTCGACGGTGCCGATCTCGCGCAGCTGCTCCAGCGCGGCCTGGTTGGCGCCGCCATGGGCGGGCCCCCAAAGGCAGGCGATCCCGGCCGCGATGCAGGCGAAGGGATTGGCCCCCGACGAGCCCGCGAGCCGGACGGTCGAGGTCGAGGCGTTCTGCTCGTGGTCGGCATGGAGCATCATGATGCGGTCCATGGCCTTTTCGAGGATCGGGTTGACCTCATACTCTTCGGCCGGGACGGCAAAGCACATGCGCAGGAAGTTCCCGGCATAGCTGAGCCCGTTCTTGGGGTAAACGAAGGGCTGGCCGATGGAGTATTTATAGGCCATGGCCGCGATGGTCGGCAGTTTCGCGATCATCCGGATCGAGGCGACTTCGCGGTGCCAGGGGTCGGTGATGTCCAAGGAGTCGTGATAGAAGGCCGACAGCGCGCCGACCACGCCCACCATGGTGGCCATCGGATGCGCGTCGCGCCGGAAGCCGCGGAAGAAGTTGTGGATCTGCTCGTGCAGCATGGTGTGCTTCATCACGCGGGTGGTGAAGTCGGCCAGCTGCTCGGCCGAGGGCAGCTCGCCGTAGAGCAGCAGGAAGCAGGTTTCCAGGTAAGAGCTGTTCTCGGCCAGCTGCTCGATCGGATAGCCGCGATACAGAAGCTCGCCCTTGTCGCCGTCGATGAAGGTGATGGCCGACTTGCAGGAGGCGGTCGAGGTGAAGCCCGGGTCGAAGGTGAAGACATCCGCCTCGTCATAGAGCTTGCGGATGTCCAGCACGTCGGGGCCGGCGACGGGCGACATGACGGGCAGGTCGATGTCCTTGCCGTCCAGGGTGAGCGTGGCTTTTCTTTCGGTCATTTCATATCCCCGTATGGCCCGGCGTGGCAGCGCCGGGGCAATGCGCCGCGCGAGGCGGCCAAGCAGCTTCAGGGGCGGGTCGCCCGCCCTCCGGGGCCAGGTTCAGCCAGCGGCCTCGCTCAGCCTCGCAATCGTCTCGTCGCGCCCGATGACAAGCATCATGTCATAAACGCTCGGCGTCGCCGTCCGGCCTGCCAGTGCCGCCCTGAGGGGCTGCGCCAGCTTGCCGAAACCGATCCCGGCCTCGGCAGCCGCATCGGTGAGGATACGCTCCAGTTGCGCCTTTTCCCAAGTAGCATTTTGCAGCTGCAGCGTCAATGTTTTCAGTATACCACGGGATACCGTATCCAGAGCGGCATCCGAGGCCGCATCGCGGGCGACGGGCCGCGCGGTCAGCGCAAAGCGTGCCTTTTCAAGCAGTTCCGGCAGGGTCTTCGCGCGGTCCTTCAGGCAATACATGCCTTTCAGCATCAGCGCATGCTGGGCCTGCGTCAGCGCAGGCTCGCCCTTGGCGGCAAGGAAAGCCTCGATCTCTTGCAGCAGCGCGGCATCGTCGGACATGGCGATGTGCTGGCCGCAGACATGTTCCAGCTTCTTGAAGTCGAGTCGCGCCGGCGCCCGACCGATGCCGGAGAGGTCGAACATCTTCTTCGCCTCGTCCGAGGTGAAGATCTCCGCATCGCCATGCGCCCAGCCCAGCCGGGTGAGGTAATTGCGCATCCCCGCGGCCGGATAGCCCATGGCCTGGTATTCCTCGACCCCGAGCGCGCCGTGGCGTTTGGACAGCTTCTTGCCGTCCGGCCCATGGATCAGCGGGATATGCGCCCAGGTGGGCACCGCCCAGCCCATGGCGTCATAGACCATCGTCTGGCGCGCCGCATTGGCCAGGTGGTCATCCCCCCGGATCACATGGGTCACCCCCATGTCGTGGTCATCCACCACAACGGCCAGCATGTAAGTCGGCGTCCCATCCGAGCGCAAAACGATCATGTCGTCCAATTGATCGTTCTGAAACGTTACGATTCCTTGAACCTGGTCGGAAATTACCGTGGCACCTTCGCGCGGGGCCTTCATGCGGATGACGTAAGGCAGGTCGGGATAAGTCGCGGGGTCCGCATCGCGCCAGGGGCTCTGGAAGACCGCATAGCTGTCATGGGCGGCGCGGAAGGCCTCGATCTCTTCCTTGGTCGAAAAGCATTTATAGGCCGTGCCGCGCGCCAGCATCTCATGCGCCACCTCGGCATGGCGGTCCTTGCGGTCGAACTGGCTGACGACCTCGCCATCCCAGTCCAGTCCCAGCCAGGTGAGGCCGCGCAGGATGGCGACCGTGGCTTCGGGGGAGGAGCGTTCGCGGTCGGTGTCCTCGATCCGCAGAAGGAACTTGCCGCCGCGGCCACGGGCAGAAAGCCAGTTGAACAAGGCCGGCCGCCCGCAGCCGATATG
>CAMFIX010000048.1 GCA_945952425.1 uncultured Pseudorhodobacter sp.
CCTCTTGCGGATCGAGGACACCGACCGCGCCCGCGTGCGGCCCGAATACGAGGCGGCGATCTACGCGGATCTGCACTGGCTGGGCATCGGCTGGGAAATGCCGGTGCGGCGGCAGTCGGATCACCTGGCCGATTACGAGGCGGCGCTGGATGGGCTGATCGCCCGCGGGCTGTGCTATCCCTGCGGCTGCACGCGCGCCGACATTCACGCCGCCCTCTCCGCCCCGCAGGAGGGCGTCACCCACCTTCCCCCCGATGGCGCCGTCTATCCGGGAACCTGCCGCGCCCGTCCGATGTCCAGCCGCAAAGCCAGCGATGCGATCCGCCTGAACCTGACCGCGGCGCTGCAGGTTCTGGATGTGGCGCAACTCTCCTTTACGGAAACCGGGCCGGAACGGGCCGGTCTGCATCGGCTATCCGTGCAGCATCTGCTGACCCGCGTCGGCGATGTGGTTCTGTCCCGTCGCGATATCGGAGCGGCCGCCTATCATCTTTGCGTCGTCGTCGATGATGCCCTGCAAGGCATCACCGAAGTGACAAGGGGCATGGACCTTTTCGAAGCGACCGAGATTCACGTTCTGCTGCAAAGGCTTCTGGGCCTTCCTTCACCCGCCTACCACCACCACCGCCTGATCCGCGACGAGTCCGGCAAACGCCTGGCCAAGCGCGACGATGCCCGGGCGCTGGCGAAATACCGCGCCGAGGGCGCGACGCCGCAGGACATCCGCCGTATGGTGGGCCTCGGCGCGGCGCCCCCCCAGAGCGCCCCGCCCCGGGCCTGACCCGGGGCCTCCTTTCCCTGCTGCGTCGCTTGACCCTTTGATCAAATCGCCTTGAAGCCGCGCGCCGCCCCGCCTAGGGTCACGGGCGCAGCGGGGGGCGGGATGGACAAGACCACACAAAAGGGCATCGGCTTTCTGGCCGTGGCGATCTTTGCCTTCACGGCCATGGATGCCCTGGCCAAGCATCTCGTCGGCATCTACCCCGCGGTCGAGGTCGTCTGGGTGCGCAACATCGGCCAGCTGATCTTTGTGGCGCTGTATCTCAACCGCCGGCTGACGGTGGCGGTCAAGACCCGGCTGCCGGGGCTGCACCTGGCGCGGTCCTTGACGCAACTGGGGGCGACGGGGTTCTTCTTCGTCTCGTTGCAGCATATCGGGCTGGCCGAGGCCACCGCGCTCGCCGATATCAACCCGGTGCTGATCACCATCGGCGCCGCGCTGTTTCTGGGCGAGAAGCTGACCCGCGCCCGCATCATCGGCCTGGCCGTGGCGCTGGTCGGCGCGCTGATCGTCATTCGCCCCGGCATGGGCGTCTTTTCGGCGGCAGCGCTTCTGCCGATCATCTGCGCCTTTTCCTATGCCGCCAACATGCTGCTGACCCGGGCCGTGGGCAGTCGCGAAAGCCCCTGGGCCGCGATGTTTTATGCCGCGCTGTTCGGAACCATCGTGACCACCGCGCTTTTGCCCTTCGACTGGCAGCCGATCACCCTGCCCGACCTCGGGCTCTTCGCGCTCGTAGGCCTTTTGGGCGCGGTGGCGCAGCTTTTGACGATCCGGGCCTATTCGCTGACCGAAGCCTCGGTCCTGGCGCCCTTCGGTTACCTGGACATGGTTTACGCGATGTTCTGGTCGATCGCCGTCTTCCGCCATTTCCCCGATGCGCCCACGCTGGCGGGCGCGCTTGTGATCGCGATGGCGGGGCTTTATGTCTGGCGCAGGGAACGGCAGGGCGGCTGAGTTGGCACGGGACGGCCAAGCGACACAGAACTGGCAGCAAAAGGCGGCGGACCGGGCGCAGGACATCTTCGCCCGCGCCGTCATCGGCCTGTTGCGCGCCTTGCCTTACGACCGGCGCGTGGCTTTGGGCGGCTGGATCGTGCGGCGGATCGTGGCGCCCCTGGCGGGCTATGACCGGCGCATCCGGGCGAACCTGGGCCGCGTCTGGCCCGATCTTCCGGCCGAGCGCGTTGCGGCCATCGTCGCGGGCGTGACCGACAACCTCGGGCGGACCTTGGCCGAGCTTTACTCTCCGGTCGAGTTCAAGGCGCGGGTGCTGGGGGCCAAGGTCAGCGGCGACCTTTCGGTGATCCTGCAGGCCCAGGCGCGGGGGCAAGGGGTGATCCTGATCTCGGGCCATTTCGGCAACCACGATATCGCGCGGGCGATGCTGGACGCCAAGGGCCATCCGGTGGCAGCCTTGTACCGGCCGCAGACCAATGCGGAATTCGACCGGCATTTCTCGGCCACGATCCGGGCGATCTCGCAGCCGCTGTTCGGGCGCGAAAGGCGGGGGTTGGCAGAGCTGGTGCAGCATCTGAAGAAGGGGGGGATGCTGGGGGTTCTGATCGACCAGTTCTTCCATCAGGGCGAGCCCTTGGACTTCCTGGGCCAGGTCGCGCGGACCTCGACGGCGATGGCGGCGATGGCGCTGAAATACGACTGCCTGCTGGTGCCGGTCTATGGCATCCGCCAGCCGGATGGCCTCAGCTTCGAGCTGGTGATCGAGGCGCCGATCCCGCATACGGATGCGGTGACGATGACCCAGGCGGTGAACGACAGCCTCGCCGCCATGGTGCGCGCCCATCCCGAGCAATGGCTGTGGGTGCATCGCCGCTGGCGGTGAGGGGAAGCGCTACCCCCGGCCCGGCAAATGATCGCGCAAAAGCTGCAGCACCATGTCCGGCGACACGTCATCGGCCACAAAAGCCGCGCCGATCCCCCGCGCCAGGATAAAGCGCAAGCGCCCGTCGATGACCTTTTTGTCCTGCCCCATCAGCTCCAAGAGCTTCTCCGCCCCCGGCAGTTCGCCCGGGATATCGGAAAGGTCGCATGTCATCCCCATCGCCTTCAGATGCGCCCGAACGCGCGAGGGCGCCTCTTGCGCGCATAGCCCCAGCCGCTGGCTGAGTTCGAACGCCAGGGCGCAGCCGATGGCGACGCCCTCGCCGTGCAAGAGCCGGTCGGAGAACCCCGTGGCCTTCTCCAGCGCATGGCAGAACGTATGCCCGAGGTTCAGCAAAGCGCGGTCGCCCTCTTCGGTCTCGTCGCGCTCCACGATCTCGGCCTTCATCTGGACCGAGCGGGTGACGGCATGCAAAGCGGCCGCCTTGTCGTGGCGGATCTTCGGCGCATGCGCCTCCAGCCAGTCATAGAACCCGGCATCGCCCAGAAGCCCGTATTTCACCACCTCGCCATAGCCCGCCAGCAGGTCGCGGTCGGGCAGAGTGTCGAGGATGCCGATATCGGCCAAGACCAGCGCGGGCTGATGGAAGGCGCCGATCAGGTTCTTGCCATGGACCGAATTGATCCCGGTCTTGCCGCCGACCGAACTGTCCACCTGGGAAAGCAGCGTCGTCGGCAGCTGCACGAAGCGCACCCCCCGCCGCAGCACCGCCGCCGCAAAGCCCACGAGGTCGCCGATCACCCCGCCGCCCAAAGCCAAGACCACATCCTTGCGCTCGACCTTCTGCTCCAGGAGCCAATCGACGCAGGTCGCGAAATGCGGCCAGCTTTTGGTGGCCTCCCCCGCGGGCAGGCGCAGCGCGGTCGACACGATCCCCTCCGCCGCCAAAGCCTCCTGCAAGGCCCCAAGGTGCAGGCCCGCCACGGTCTCATCGGTCACGATGGCCACGCGCTTGCGGCGCAACAGGGGCGCGATCTCGGCCCCCGCGCGGGCCAAAAGCCCCTGCCCGATGCGCACGTCGTAGGACCGCGCGCCAAGGTTCACATGGACAGTGTTCATTCCGCCTCCACCAGCTCCAGCACGTCGGGCCGCCCGGTCAAAGCCTCGGCCACCCGCCCCGCCATATCCTCGACCGAATATTCCGCCGAAGCATCCACGGCGAGGTCGGCCAGCGCATAAGAGGGCAGCCGCGCCTCGTAAAGCCCGCGCAGGGTCTCGCGCGGGTTCGGGGTGCGCAACAGGGGCCGCGTCGTCTTGTGGCGCACGCGCTGCCAGAGCAGTTCCAGGTCGGCCCGCAGCCAGACCGACACGCCCGCGTCATGGATCAGCGCCCGGTTGGCCGGCGCCAGGAAGGCCCCGCCGCCGGTGGACAGCACGCAAGGCGCGCCATGCAGCAGGCGGTTCAGCACCTCGGTTTCGCGGGCGCGAAAGAAGGGCTCGCCGTCGCGTTCGAAAATTTCGGCGATGGAACGTTGCGCGGCCTTCACGATCTCTTCGTCCGAATCGAGGAAAGGCACCCCCAGAAGCCGCGCCAGCGCCGTGCCGACCGCCGTCTTGCCCGCCCCCATCATCCCCACGAGAACCACGGTCTTTTGCAGAACCGGCTTTCCGATCAAGGCAGCGTTCCCCCTTCCCCCCATCTCCAAGGCGAGATAATGCCCATGGAGAACAACTTTCCGTCCTGAATGGCGTGAAGTCGCGGCGAATGCCATATATATTCGACAGCGCAGGGGCCCGGAACAAGCGGCCCCGCCAGAGGCAGGCAGAAGGGCTTACGGAATGGGACGTTTGGTCATGGCGTTGATCGTGCTGGCGCTGATCGGCACGGCGGGGCTGGCGGGCTATGCCTATCTCGGCGACCTGTCGCCGGCGCAGGCCGAGGTCAAGGTGCCGGTGACCCTTCATGCGGACTGAGGTCCAGGCTCTTGTGCTTCTGGCCCTGACGGCGGGGCCGGTTCTGGCCGACCAGCCGCTGTCGGCCATCGACTGGCTGTCGAAATCGCTGGTGACCCCGGTGGCGCAGCCCGCGCCGGTCGAGCCGCCCGTGACGCCGCAGGCGCAGGACGGCGTGGTGACGGAAAGCCTGGGCGATGTCTCCACCGATGCGCTTGGCGTGCTGGCCCCGGCGGTGACCGGCCTGCCCCAGGCGTTGTGGGGGGGCGCGCAGCTGGCGGATATCGGCAGGCTCTTTGCCGATCGCGGGCCGAACCTTCCGGCGGCGCAAAGCCTGTTCATCACGCTTCTGATGGCCGAGGCCGATCCGCCCATCGGTCTGCCCCGGGGCGAGAGCCTCTTTCTGATGCGCGTCGATACTTTGCTGGAAATCGGCGCGCTGGACCAGGCCCGCGCGCTGTTGGACATCGCGGGCGCCGACCGCTCGCCCGAGATTTTCCGGCGCTATTTCGACGTGGCGCTGCTGATCGGCGACGAGGACCGCGCTTGCGAGGCTTTGGCCAAGTCGCCGGGGCTTGCCCCTGCACTGTCCACCCGCATCTTCTGCCTGGCTCGCGCCGGGGATTTCGACACGGCCGAGCTGACGCTCGACACCGCCCGCGCGCTTGGCAATGTCACGCCCGAAGAAGCGGCGCTGCTGGCCCGATTCATGAACCCCGACCTCGACGAGACCGGCATCACGCCGATCATGCCGAAGCCCGTCACGCCCCTGGTCTTCCGCATCTACCAGGCCATCGGCGAACCCTTGCCCGACACCTCCCTGCCCCTGGCCTTCACCTATGCCGACCTGTCGGATACCGCGGGCTGGAAGGGGCAGCTGGACGCGGCCGAACGGCTGAGCCGCCTTGGCGTCGTGGCGCCGAACCTGCTTCTGGGGCTTTACACCCAGCAGAAGCCTGCCGCCTCGGGCGGGGTCTGGGACCGCGCCGCCGCCGTGCAGGCGCTGGAGGCCGCGCTGGCCGCCAAAGACCCGCGGCTGGTGGCCCGCACGCTGGCCCCGGCCTGGGCGCTGATGCAACAGGCCGAGCTGGAAGTGCCCTTCGCCACGATCTATGCGCCCGACCTCGCCGGCATGACCCTGACCGGCGACAGCGCCAGTGCCGCGCGCGAGATCCTGCTTCTGTCGCCCGATGCGCCCAAGCTGACCCAGGGCCTCACCTCGGCCGACCCCGCCGGCGCTTTCCTTCTGGCGCTGGCCCAAGGCAAGCTGCAAGGCGTGGCGCCGGTCGACGATACGTCGGCCGCCGTCGCCCGCGCCTTCACGACGCCCGAAATCCCGCCCGAGGTCCAGGCCCTGATCGACCAGTCCCGCACCGGTGAGGCGATCCTGTCGGCCCTGCCGCTCTTGCGCCTGGGCGCCGCGGGCGACAACCATGCGCTGACCGAAGGGCTGTCGGTGCTGATCGCCACCGGCCAGGTCGAGCCCGCCCGCCGCGTCGCGCTGCAGGCCCTGATCCTGGACCGCAGGGGCTGAGATGGCCGCCAACGAGAATGCGATCTCGGCCTTCCTCGCCGCCCGCTCGGCCGAAAAGAACGCCGCCAAGAACACCGCGCTGGCCTATGGCCGCGACCTGATCGACTTTGCCAACCACCTGCAGGCGCCGCTGGTCGAGGCCGCGCGCGAGGATGTCGAGGATTACCTGACCGCCTGCGACGCCAATGGCCTGTCGAAGGCCACGCGGGCGCGGCGGCTGTCGGCCATCAAGCAGTTCTTCCGCTTTGCCGTGGAAGAGGGCTGGCGCAAGGACAATCCCGCCATCCGCCTCTCTGGCCCCGGTGCCAGCCAGCACCTGCCCAAGACGCTCTCGCCCGAAGAGGTCACCGCGCTGATCGACCAGGCGGGCCAGATCGGCCGCACCCCGCGCGACCGCCGCCGCAACCTCGTGCTGATGGAGATGCTTTACGCCACGGGCCTGCGGGTGACCGAACTCGTCACCTTGCCGATTGCGGCGGTCAAGGGCGATCCGCGGATGATGCTGGTGAAGGGCAAGGGCAACAAGGAGCGGCTCGCGCCCCTGTCAGAGCCCGCGCGCCTGGCGCTGACCTTCTGGCTGCGCGACCGCGAGGCCGAGGACGACCTTGCGCGCAAGGAGGGCAAGCCGGTCAGCCGTTACCTTTTCCCGGGCTCGGGGAAAGAGGGCCACCTGACCCGCCAGCAATTCTTCGTCCTCATCAAGGAGATGGCGCTGAAGGCGGGCATCGACCCCGCCCGCGTCAGCCCCCATGTGCTGCGCCATGCCTTCGCCACCCATCTTTTGGCCGGCGGCGCGGATTTGCGGGTCATTCAGACCCTTCTCGGTCATCCCGACCTTTCCACCACCGAGATTTATACCCATGTGCTGGAGGACCATCTGAAAGAGCTGGTTCTGAACCATCACCCCCTAGCCAAGAAAGATTGACATGGACTGGATCGCCGCCAACCTCACCCTCGTGCTGACGGCCGTGGCCGTCACCGCGCTTTTGGTGATCTCGGCCTTCTTCTCCGCCTCCGAGACCGCCTTGACCGCCGCCTCCCGTGCGGCGCTGAAGGCGCAGGCCGACAAGGGCTCGCGCGGGGCCCGCGCCGCGATGGCGGTGTCGGAAGACAACGAACGCATGATCGGCGCGCTGCTTCTGGGCAACAACGTCGCCAATACGCTGTCAGCCGCGCTGACCACCGCGCTCTTGACCGGGCTCTTCGGCACGCAAGGCGTGGCCTTGGCCACCGTCATCGTGACCGTGCTGGTCCTGGTCTTCGCCGAAGTTCTGCCCAAGACGGTCGCCATCCTGAACCCGGTCGTGGTCGCCGTGCGCGTGGCGCCGCTGATCCGGCTGCTCATCGTGCTCTTCTCGCCCATCGTCTCGACCGTGCGCTGGCTGGTGCGCGCCATCCTGCGCCCCTTCGGCCTGAACCCCGACCCCGGCAGCCATATCCTGGCGCTCCGCGAAGAAATCGCCGGGGCGATTTCGCTCGGCCATTCCGAGGGCGCGGTGGAAAAGGAAAGCCGCGACCGACTGCTGGGCGCTTTGGACCTGCAGGACCGCACGGTGGACGAGATCATGCGCCACCGCCGCAACTGCGAGATGGTGGACGCCGACCTGCCCCCCGAAGAGCTGGTCAGCCGCGTCCTGGCCTCCAGCCATTCCCGCCTGCCGGTCTATCGCGGCAGCGACGACAATATCCTCGGCGTCATCCACACCAAGGACTTGCTGCGCGAGGTCGACCGGCTGGATCACCTGCATGACAGCCACGAAAAGGCAATGGCCGAGCTCGATGTCGTCAAGGTCGCGATGAAGCCCTACTTCATCCCCGACACGACGACTTTGGACGAACAGATGCGCGAATTCCTGAAACGCCGCACGCATTTCGCCCTGGTGGTGGATGAATACGGCGGGCTGCAGGGGCTGATCACGCTGGAAGACATCCTGGAGGAAATCGTCGGCGACATCACCGACGAATTCGACAAGATCGAGGCGAGCTCGCTGTTGAAACGGGCCGAGGATGGGTCGGTGACGGTGGATGGCGCGATGACGATCCGCGACCTGAACCGGGCGACAGACTGGAACCTGCCCGACGACGAGGCCAATACGATCGCGGGCCTCGTCATCCACGAGGCGCAGATGATCCCGATCCAGGGCCAGGCGTTCAGCTTCCACGGCTTCCGCTTCGAGGTCGTGACCCGGCGGGAAAACCGGCTGACGAAGGTCCGGGTGCGGAAGTTGTAACCGGAGGGGGCCAAAAATTTTCGTACGAGAATTTTTGGCCCGGCGCCCCTCAGACGATCAGCAGCGCGCTGGCCAGCCCGGTCAGCGTGCTCACACCCAGCAAGTGCAGCTCGACCGCGCCGAAATCCAGCACCGCCTCGCCCTTGGCCAGCTGCCCATAGGTCGAAACCACCTGGTCGGCCGTCAGCGTGCCGGCCCAAAGCCGGTGGTCCAGCTCGATCCGGTCGCCCTGGGCCAGGGTGAAGTCGCTGACCCTATCGACGCCCGAATTCGTGCTCAGCACGAAGGTATCCGCCCCAAGCCCCCCCGTCAGCAGGTCGCGCCCGCCGCCGCCGGTCAGCCGGTCGTCGCCCGCCCCGCCGTCCAGGGAATCCGCCCCGCCGCCGCCAAAGAGCTTGTCGTTGCCGCCCAAGCCCGCCAGCGCATTCGCCCCGCCATTGCCCGTCAGCACATTGGCCGCCGCGTTCCCCGTGGCCGACAGCCCCGCCACGCCCAGCAAAGCCACCTTGTTGATCCCGGTGCCCAGGGTGATGCTGGCCGAGCTTTTGAACAAGGCCCCATCCACCACGTCCAGCTTCACATTCCCCGCCGACAGATCGACCGTGGCCGTAAACGCCTTGCCCCCGACCGAGCCGCTGACAGCGCCGGAGGTCAGCGCCACCGCATAGCCCCCCGCCGCCGAGGTGGCCGCCCCGGCGAAGACCGCATCCCCCCGCCCCTCGCCGATGGAGTAAAACCCGTCGTGGTCGGTGTCGTTATAGGCGACCCCAGTCAGGAAGACGCTCGAACCGCCCCGCCCGAAATCCTCGGTCAGCATGGCGGCATTCCAGGTCCGCCCGCCGCTGGCAAAGCCCCCGGCCTCGGCGCCGAGCCCGACCTCGCGATAGGTGCCGTTCAGCAGGTTCTCGCGGTGCCCGGCCGAAAGGAAGAGGTTGCGATGCAGACTGTCGATGGAACCCTCGACCGTCACCGCCCCGGTCGAGCCGACCCAGGCGATGTTCTCGCCCAAGGCGCTCCAGCTGTAGCCCTGCGCATTGATCCGGTCGGCCATCGACGACCCGCCCTGCCCGGTGTGCGAGAAGACATCCGCCGCCAGCATCCATTGCGTGTGCAGCACCGCCGCCTGCTCCAACAGCGCATTCGGCGCCAGAACCTGCTTGGCCGTCCCGTCCAGCGTGCCGGGGCCAAGATCCTTGTTCAGGTCGATCCCATAGCGCTTGGCCTCGGCCAAAGGGTCCAGGCGGGCGCGGTTGATCAGCTCCAACAGGTATTGTTCGGCGGCAGAGAGGGTCATGGCGGTCTCCTGGGGGGCGCGATGGGCTCGCCCGCAGGGTTAACGGCCAATCATGGCGATTTCACGGCCCCGCGCGCCCTAGCGCCGCCCGAAAAGCCCCCCCAGCAGACCGCGCACCACCGCGCGCCCGGTCTGCGTGCCGATCTGGCGCGCGAAACTCTTGGCGAAAGCGTCGCCGAGGCTGTCCGTCCGTGGGGCAGCGGGGGCACGCGGGGCCGAGGGGCTCGATGCCCCGATGGCGCCGCCGCCGATGCGCCGCGCGGAGGAATAGGTGGGGGCCGGAGCTGCCGGGGCCGCTGCCGCTGCGGTCACGGGCGCCGCCGCCCCCGCCGCCCTTGCCTGCAGCCGCTCATAGGCCGAGTCCCGGTCCACCGCCGTATCGTATTTCGCCCCCAAGCCCGATGCCGCCACGACCGCCGCCCTGGCCTCGGGGGCGATCGGCCCCAGCTGGCTTTGCGGCGGGCGGATCAGCGTGCGCTCCACCACGCCCGGCACGCCCTTGTCTTCCAGGAAAGAGGTCACCGCCTCGCCCGTTCCGACCTCGCGGATCGCCGTCGCAGTATCGAACCGCGGGTTCGGCCGGTAGGTCTCGGCCGCTTTCTCCAGGTCTTTCTGATCCTTGGGCGTGAAGGCGCGCAACGCATGCTGCACCCGGTTGCACAGCTGCCCCAGGATCGCCTCGGGGATATCGGCCGGGTTCTGGCTGATGAAATAGACCCCCACCCCTTTCGAGCGGATCAGCCGCGCCACCTGTTCGACCTTGGAAATCAAGGCCTTGGGCGCGTCCTTGAACAGAAGATGCGCCTCGTCGAAGAAAAAGACCAGCTTGGGTTTGTCGGGATCGCCCACCTCCGGCAGGGTCTCGAACAGCTCCGACAGCAGCCACAAGAGGAAGGTCGCGTAAAGCTGCGGCGTCAGCATCAGCTTTTCCGCCGCCAGCACGTTGATGACCCCGGCGCCTTGCGCATCGCAGCGCATCAGGTCGGCCAGCTCCAGCGCCGGCTCGCCGAAGATCGCCGCCCCGCCCTGGTTCTCCAGCACCAGAAGCTGCCGCTGGATCGCGCCGACCGAGGTGCCCGCCACCAGCCCATATCGCTTGGAAATCTGTTCGGCATGGTCGGCCACGAAGACCAGCAAGGCCTGCAGGTCTTTCAGGTCGAGGATCGGCAGGTTCTCTTCATCGGCCAACCGGAAGGCGACGTTCAGCACGCCCTCCTGCACCTCGTTCAGCTCCAGCATCCGGGCCAGCAGCAGCGGGCCCATCTCGGCCACCGTCGCCCGGATCGGATGGCCGAGCTTGCCCCAGATGTCCCAGAAACACACCGGGAACTGCCGGTAGGTCAGATCGCAATGGATCGTCTCGGCACGCTTGGCGAAGGCCTCCTGCAGCTTGGGGGCCGGGTTGCCCGGCGCCCCCACCCCCGACAGATCGCCCTTCACATCCGCCATGAAGACCGGCACGCCCGCCAGCGAGAAGCCCTCGGCCAGAACCTGCAGCGTCACCGTCTTGCCCGTGCCCGTCGCCCCCGCGATCAGCCCGTGCCGGTTGCCGTATTTCAACAAGAGGTTCTGCGCCGTGCCGTAACCCTCACCGCCGCCGCCCGCGAAAATCGCATCCATTTTACATTCTCCGACCCGTTTTGTTCTCAGACGGGGCGTTTCGACAATACATCCTTAACCATTAACCGCCATAACGATCTCATCGGGCCTGCGATCCTCTGGTCGCCGCCCGGTGACTTCCTCCCTGTCAGACT
>CAMFIX010000049.1 GCA_945952425.1 uncultured Pseudorhodobacter sp.
CACACTGCATATCGTCGGCAGCGTCAGATGTGTATAAGAGACAGGCCTTGGCCATGAAATGATCGGCCAGCAGGTTGATATCCTCGACCCTTTCGCGCAGGGGCGGCACGTTGAAGCTGACGCCGCCGAGCCGGTAAAACAGGTCTTTGCGCAGACGCCCCTCCTCGACCCGGGCGGCGAGATCGGCTTGGCTGGTCGCGAGGATGCGCGGCGCGTGGTCGTCGGCCACATCCAGCATCCGCACCAGGCGCGACTGGCCGTCCTCGTCGAAATCGGCGACCTCGTCGATCAGCAAAGTGCCGCCGCGGGCCTTGGCGACCAGTTGGGCGATGCCGTCGACGCCCCCCAGATCGGCGGCTTGCGCGACGACGAAGGGCTGCGAGCGACGGTCACTGAAATCATGGATCGCCTTGGCGATCAGGCTTTTCCCGGTGCCCGATTCGCCGGTGATGAGCACGGGAAGGTCGGTGTTCATCACCTTGGCGACCAGCCGATACAAAGCCTGCATCGCCGCCGTCCGCCCGACCAGCGGCAGGTCATCCCCCGGCTCGCGCGGCGCATTCACCACCGCCGCCGCCGCCCGCCGCTTGCTGTCCAGCGCCCGGGCAGAGCGTTTCATCAGGTCGGGCAGGTCGAAAGGCTTGGGCAGGTAGTCGAAAGCCTCGGCCTCCGCCGCCTGGATCGCCGTCATGATCGTGTTCTGCGCCGAGATCACGATGACCGGCAGGCCGGGGCGAATGCGGGTGATGCGCGGCAAAGCCTCCAGCCCGTTGCCGTCGGGCATGATGACGTCCGAAATCACCAGGTCGCCCTTGCCCTCTTCGACCCAGCGCATGAGCGTCATCAGGCTGGATGTCGCATGGACCTTGCAGCCCGCCCGCGTCAGCGCCTGGGTCAGGACCGTGCGGATCGTGCGATCGTCGTCGGCCACCAGAACAGTGCCATCCATGCCTCAAATCTCCTTCTTGTCTTTCGGTGCCATCGGCAGAGAGATGCGGAACACCGTCCGCCCCGGGGCGCTTTCCACCCCGATCAGACCGCCGTGGTCGGTGATGATCTTGCTGACGAGCGCCAGCCCCAGCCCCGTGCCGTTCTCGCGCCCCGAGACGAAGGGCTCGAAAATGTCGGCGGCGATGTCGGGGGGGATGCCAGGGCCGTCGTCGATGATTTCGACCTGCAGGGGCAGGCTCGCGCCCGAGCCGTCGCGGCGGCGCAGGCGCAAGGACAGGTCGTAAAAGGTGCGCAGGCGGATGACGCCGCGGCGGTCTTTGCTGGCCTCTGCGGCGTTCTTGATCAGGTTCAGGAAGACCTGCATCAGCTGGTCGGGGTCGGCCCAGGTGGCGGGCAGCGAGGGGTCGTAATCCTCGGCAATCAGCATGTGACTGGCATAGCCCATCTGCGCCGACCGACGCGCGCGGTCCAGCGCGTCATGGATGTTCACCGCACGGGCCTCGGGCGGACGGACATTGCCGAATTGCTCCACCTGCTCCAAGAGTTTGACGATGCGGCGGGTTTCTTCGACGATCAGGTCGGTCAGCTCGCGATCTTCGGGTGTAAGGCCCATCGACAGAAGCTGTGCGGCACCCGAAATCCCGGCGAGCGGGTTCTTGATCTCATGCGCCAGCATTTCCGCCATGCCGATGGCCGACTTGGCGGCGGAGGAGGCATTGCGCGCCCGGCCGATCCGGTCGGCCATGACGCGGGGGCTGATCATCAAGAGAAGCTCGTCCCCGTCATGCACCGGGGCGATCTGGATCTGCGCCTGGATCGCGACGCGCTCGGCCGTCACCTGCGCCTCGTTGATGTTGACATCGGCCTGGTTCGCGCGCGCCCGTGCCAAAGACTGCGCGAGATCGACATCGACAAGCAGCCGCTCGGTCAGCCTTTGGCCGACCAGCATCCGGGCGGAGGTGTTCAGGAAGGTCTCCGCGGCGGAATTGGCCTCCAGGATGCGGTCGTCGGGGCCGATCAGCAGGGCCGGCATGGGAAGAGAGGCGAAGATGCGGTCGCTCATGCGGCACCTGCGAAGATTGTGCCTAGGCGGCGGAGCACCCGGGCGGGGTCGGTGAGGGTCAGGATCTCGTCGCGGTGGCCCCCAAGGCCCGCCTCGTCGAGATACCAGCCGAGGTGCTTGCGGGCGCAGCGCAGGCCAAGCTCGCGGCCGTAGAACGCCAGCATGGCCTCGTAATGCTGCGCCACCAGATCGCCCCGGGCGGCGCCTTCGGGGATGCGGGGGGCGGGGGCGCCATGCAGGTTGGCGGCGATCTCGGCAAGCCGCCAGGGCGCCCCTTGCGCACCACGGCCGATCATGACGCCATCGGCGCCGGACAGCTGCAACGCCTCGGCGGCGCGGGGCGCATCGGTGATGTCGCCGTTGGCGATGACCGGCACGGCGACCGCCTGTTTGACCTTTGCGATCTTGGCCCAATCGGCCTGGCCCTTGTAAAACTGGCAGCGCGTGCGGCCGTGGATCGTGATCATCCGCACGCCCGCCTGTTCGGCCCGCACCGCGAGCTGATCGGCGTTCAGCGTAAAGTCGTCCCAGCCGAGCCGCGTCTTCAGCGTGACCGGCACCGACACCGCCCCCACCACCGCCTCGATGATCGCCATGGCCTGGGAGAGGTCTTTCAGAAGCGCCGAGCCGCAGGCCCCCGTCGTCACCCTTTTGGCGGGGCAGCCCATGTTGATGTCGATGATCTGCGCGCCGTTTGCCTCGACCATGCGGGCGGCTTCGGCCATCCAACGCGGCTCGCGCCCGATCAGCTGGATGGCGGCGGGCCCGCCATCGCCCATCTCGGCCCGGGCCTTCATCTCGGGGTGATCGCGCATGACCTCTTCGCTCGCCACCATTTCGCTGACGACAAGCCCCGCGCCGAAGCCCGCCACCACCCGCCGGAAGGGCAGATCGGTGATCCCCGCCATGGGGGCGAGGAGGACGGGGGTGGCGATGGAGATGCTGGCGATCTGCACGGGGGTTCGACCTTTGGTTCAGGGCAATCTGGGGCTTGGACAGGGGGGAGGCAAGGAAAGCGGGCGAATTCCTGCCTTATTATCGGGCAATGCCTAAATATTATGCGACAATCCGGCGCAAGCGGCAAATTCGGGCCGTTCCGGGTTGCTGCGGGGGAATTGCGACGCGGGCATGTCGGAAACGCGGGGCCTGCCGACTGGACCCATGGACGGCACGGCCCGCACGCCGCTCTGCCGACTGTGGGGGGCGGCGGGCCCTGCCGACTGCACCCGTCCGCGCCGGCCAGCCCGCCAAGGACCACGCCCGCGCGGCGCCTTTTGACCCCGCCGCCGCCAGCCGCTATGCAGGGGACATGACGCAAGCCCCGATCCCCTCCGCCCTTCTGCCCACCGCCCTTCCGCCCACCGCTGCTATCATTGTCGCCGCCGGGCGCGGCACCCGGGCCGGGGGCACGCTGCCGAAGCAATGGCAGGAGATCGGCGGCGCCCCCATCGTCGCCCATGCTTTGCGCGCCTTTGCCGGGCTTTACCGCGTGCTGGTGATCCATCCCGACGACCGGGCGCGGGCCGAGGCCTTGGGGGCCGAGCTGGTCGTTGCGGGCGGGGCCACGCGCCAGGCCTCGGTCCGCGCGGCATTGGAGGCGCTGGAGGGGCGGGGCATCGCGCAGGTGCTGATCCATGACGGCGCGCGGCCCCTGGTCGGGCCCGCGCTGATCGCCCGGGTTCTGACCGCCCTGGAGACCCATGACGGCGCGGCCCCGGCCCTGGCGGTGACCGATGCGCTTTGGACCGGGGCGGGCGCGCTGGTGACGGGCACGCGCGACCGCACGGGGCTTTACCGGGCGCAGACGCCGCAGGGGTTCCGCTTCGATGCGATCCTGGCCGCGCACCGCGTCCATCCCGGTGGGGCGGCCGACGATGTCGAGGTCGCCCGTGCCATGGGGCTTGACGTGCGGCTGGTCGAGGGGGAGGAAGCGAACCTGAAAGTGACCTGGGAGGCGGATTTCGCCCGGGCGCGGCAGCTGATGGGGGCGGGGATGGATGTGCGGATGGGCAATGGCTATGACGTCCATGCCTTTTGCGAGGGCGACGGGGTTTGGCTCTGCGGGGTGAAAGTGCCGCATGGGCGCGGGCTTCTGGGCCATTCCGATGCCGATGTGGCGATGCATGCCCTGACCGATGCGATCTATGGCGCGCTGGCCGAGGGCGATATCGGGCGGCATTTCCCGCCGTCGGACCCGCAGTGGAAGGGGGCGGCCTCGGAGATCTTCCTGGCCCATGCGATCGGGCTCGCCCGCGGGCGGGGCTATGCCCTGGCCAATTGCGATGTCACCATCGTCTGCGAGCGGCCGAAGATCGGCCCGCATGCCGGGGCGATGCAGGCGCGGCTGGCGGCGATCCTGGGGGTGGAGGCCGGGCGGATCAGTGTCAAGGCCACGACCTCGGAGCGGCTGGGCTTCACCGGCCGCGAAGAGGGGATCGCCAGTATCGCGACGGCCGTCCTGACCAAGTCCTGAGCCGCGAAAGGAAGCCCGATGTCCGGCCTGATCTCGACTGTCTTCGGCCTCGGCCGCCTGCGCCCTGCCCCCGGCACCTGGGCGAGCCTGGTGGCGCTGATCCTGGGGATGGGGCTCTTTCACCTGTCGTTCTGGGCGCTTTTCGGCGCGACGCTGGCGGCGACGGCGCTGGGGCTCTGGGCCTGCCGCGCCAGCCTGGCGCCGGGGCAAGACCCGTCCGAAGTCGTGATCGACGAGGTGGCGGGGCAATGGCTGGCCCTGCTTTTCCCGGCCGCGGGCTTCACCTTTTCGGCCAATGGCGCGGCTTTTCTTGCCGCCCATGGCTGGATGCCCTGGCCGGCCTGGGTCTTTCCCTTCGCGCTCTTCCGGCTGTTCGACATCCGCAAACCCTGGCTGGTCGGGCGGGCCGATGCCAAGGGCACGCCCGCCAGCGTCATGGAGGACGACCTCTGGGCGGGCCTTTTCGCGGGCATCGCGACCGTCGTTCTGGCCGCGCTCTATCACATCCCGCTGGTGTTGCTGAAATGAGCCCGACCGATATCCTGGCTGCCGCCCGCGCGCGCGGCCTGCGCATCGCCACGGCAGAAAGCTGCACCGGGGGGATGGTCTCGGCCGCGCTGACCGATATCGCGGGGTCGTCCGATGTGTTCGACCGCGGCTTCGTCACCTATTCCAACGCGGCCAAGATACAGATGCTGGGGGTGGCCGAGGCGACCTTGGCCGCCCATGGCGCGGTCAGCGAAGAGGTCGCGGCCGAGATGGCTTCGGGTGCGCTGTCCCAGTCGCAGGCGGGGCTTTCCGTCTCGATCACCGGCATCGCGGGCCCCGGCGGGTCGGAGTTCAAGCCCGAGGGGCGGGTGTGCTTCGGGCTGGCGAGCGCGGCCGGCATCCGGACCGAGACGGTGGAGTTCGGCGCGCTCGGCCGGGCGCGGGTGCGCGAGGCGGCGCGCGACCACGCGCTGGCGCTGCTGGCGAAAGCGCTGTCCTAGGCCGCGGAGAGGTCCGGAGAGGGGCCTGTGGCCTCTCTCCGGTCGGGGGTGTCAGGGGGGCGAGCCCCCCTGTTCCGCCCGGCCCGAAGAGAAACCCCCTTCCACAAACAGCCCGTAAAAAGTCAGCCACCGCATTCCAAAGCCCAAATTACAGGCACTCCGCAAACCGCCCATATTTTCACCCCGATTCGCAGCACAAGCCCATTTCCAAGGCGCCCCGAACCCGCCACAGCGCGGCCACGACCCGGAGGAGCCCCATGCCCATCAATCCCGCCGACACCGCCTTTGTCCTGATCGCCACCGCGCTCGTGCTCTTCATGACGCTGCCCGGGCTTGCCATGTTTTACGGCGGTCTGGTGCGCGCGCGGAACGTGCTGTCGGTCTTCACCCAGACCTTCGCCATCGCGGCCTTGATGTCGGTCCTTTGGCTCGCACTCGGCTATACGCTGGCCTTCACGCCGGGCGGCTGGATCGGCGGCCTCTCCCGCGCCTTCTTGCTTGGCGTCACGCCCGAGACCGCCCGGGGCAACCTGCCGGAAATCCTGTTCTTCGCCTATCAGATGACCTTTGCCGTCATCACCCCGGCGCTGATCCTGGGCGCCTGGGTCGAGCGCGCGGGCTTCGGCTTTACGCTGGCCTTCACCGCGGCCTGGATGCTGGGGGTCTATGTGCCGGTGGCGCATTGGATCTGGGGCGGGGGGATGCTGGCGGATGGCGGGATCTTTGGCGCCATCGGCGTGCATGATTTCGCGGGCGGGATCGTGGTGCATGAAACGGCAGGCCTTGCCGCGCTGATCGTGGCGGCGGCGCTCGGCCCGCGCAGGAACCGCACCACGCCGCCGCACAGCCCCGGCATGGTGATGATCGGGGCGGGGATGCTGTGGGTCGGCTGGTTCGGCTTCAACGGCGGCTCGGCGCTGGCCGCCAATGGCCAGGCGGCGATGGCGATCGCGGTCACCCATCTGTCGGCGGCGGCGGCGACGCTCAGCTGGGCGCTGTGGGAGCGGATCAAGTTCGGCCGCGTCTCGACGATCGGGGTGGTGACGGGCACGGTGGCGGGTCTGGCCTCGATCACCCCGGCCTCGGGCTATGTGACGCCCTGGGAGGCGCTGGTGATCGGCGCCATCGCGGGGGTGCTGTGCCAGGAGGCGGTGGTGCTGGTCAAGCACCGGGCCAGGATCGACGACACGCTGGATGTCTTCGGGGTGCATGGCGTGGGCGGGATTTTCGGCACGGTGATGGTGGCGGTCTTCGGCGGGGGGAGTTTCGTGGCCCAGCTTGGCGGGCTCGTCGTCGTGGGGCTCTGGACGGCGGGGGTGACCTGGGGGTTGGTAAAGCTGTGCGCCATGGTCACCGCGCTGCGGGTGGATGCCGAGACCGAAGTCAACGGGCTGGACCTGTCGGTGCATGGAGAGCGGGCCTATGAGATTCACTCGTAACCGCGCCACCCTTACGCTGTAGGGTTGCGGGCGGCGCGAAGCTTACGGCGTAAGGTCGCAGCCTTACGCCGGCAGAACCTGGCGCAGGAAGCCCAGCATCTGCACCAGCCCATCTTGCGCAATGCCATGCCCGGTGCCCTTCATCACATGGCCATAGGTCGGAAAACCGTTCTCGACCAAGGCGTTGCAGGCCTCGGCCATGGCCTCGAAGGGCACGACCTCGTCCTGATCGCCATGCATGACCAGGAAGGGCGGCTTGGAAACGGCGGTGGCGAGGCCCGGCGCATCCAGCAGCTGCCCCGAGATCGCGACGACCGCCGCAATCGGCTTTGCCCGCTGTGGCACGGCGTGAAAGCTCATCATCGCGCCTTGCGAAAAGCCCACGACGGCCAGGGCCTCGGGCCCCAGCCCTTCATAGGCCAGCCGCTGATCCAGAAAGGCGTTCAGGTCATCCGTGGCCTGCGCCAGCCCCGCCTTGGCCTGCGCCTCGGTCGAGCCGTCGAAGCGCGGGATCGCGAACCACTGCCGACCGAACGGCGCGCCCAGGATGGTTTCGGGCGCATCGGGGGCGACGAAGGCGGTGTCGGGCAGATGCGGCGCCAGCACATCGGCGAGGCTCAAGAGGTCGGACCCATCGGCGCCATAGCCATGGACGAAGACCACCAGGCTTTTCGCCGCCCCATTTGCCGCCGGTTTGCGGCCGAATCGCAGAGTTCTGCTCACCTGATGCCCTCGCGCTGGTTCATGACGCGGTAGTAGGCCCAGAGCGCGCGGGCCGCAACTGCGCGCCAGGGGCTCCAGGCCTCGGCCAGCCGGGCGAGCTCGGCCGGTTTCGGTCGCGCCTGCAGCCCATAGGCCACCCGCGCGGCCTCTTGCAGGGCAAGATCGCCGGAGGCCAGCACATCCGCCCGACCCAGGGCGAACATGGCGTAAATCTCGGCGCTCCAAAGCCCGATCCCGGGCAATGCCACCAGCCGGGCGATCACCTCGGCATCGGGCAGCTGCCGCAGCGCGCGCCAGTCGACCCCGGCCCGGGCAATCGCCAAGGCATAGCGCGCCTTGGGCCGCGAGAGGCCAAGCGCCCGCAGGCTCTCTTCATCCGCGGCCCCCACCGCGGCCTCTTCCACCATCCCCGCCGCCGCCAGCCGCCCCCAGATCGCCGCCGCCGCCGCGGTCGAGACCTGCTGGCCGACGATGGCATCCAGAACCGCACCGAACCCGTCCGCCTTACGCCGCAAGGGCAGCGCGCCGACCTCGGCCAGCACCCGCCCCATCACCGGATCGGCGGCCGCAAGCCAGGCTGCCCCCTCCCCCAGGTCGCCCTCATCCTCGATGATCCGCCCGACCATGCCGCCCCCCTTGCCCTGGCCTGAGGCTAGCCTGCGCCGCCGCCGGGGGAAACGGCTTTCGCCCCGCCGCGTCCTGGCGCCGCAGCCCGCGACCTGCCTCTTGTGTGGCGGAGAACGCTGTTCTACGGCTGGCGGCATGACCGATACCCTCACCATCCCCGATGACCGCATCGCCAAGCGAAACCTTGTCGTGCTGATCTGCGCCCAGGCCACGCTGGGCGCGCAGATGCCGATGATCTTCACGCTGGGCGGGCTGGCGGGGAAGATGCTGACGTCCAACCCTTGCCTCGCGACCCTGCCGATCACGGCGACCGTGGTGGGCTCGATGGTTTCGGCCAACCCGATCTCGGCCTTGATGGCGCGGCGGGGGCGGCGGGCGGGCTTCGTCATAGGCGCCATGGGCGGCATGCTGGGTGCTGCGATCTGCGCGCTGGCGCTGTCGCTGGGCTCGTTCCCGCTCTTCGTCTTCGGCGCGTTCTTTTCGGGCGTCTACCAAAGCTCGCAAGGGTTTTTCCGCTTTGCCGCGGCCGACATGGCCTCGGCGGAGTTCCGGCCCAAGGTGATCTCCTGGGCCTTGGCGGGGGGGCTGGTGGCGGCCTTCACCGGGCGCGAGATCGTCAGCCAGACCTCCGGCGCCATGGCGGTGCCCTTCCTGGGGAGTTACCTGACCACGATCGCGCTGAACCTGGTTTTCGTCTGGCTGTTCTTCCTGTTGAAGATCCCGGCGCCGGTCAAAGGCGCAGGCCGGGCGGGCGGCCGCACGCGCCGCCAATTGCTGTCCGATCCGCGCATCGCGGTGGCGGTGATCGTGGGCATGGTCTCTTACGCGCTGATGAACCTGGTGATGACCTCTTCGCCTTTGGCCGTCGTCGGCTGCGGCTATCACACCAATGACGCCGCCGACGTGGTGACGGCGCATGTGCTGGCGATGTTCGTGCCATCTTTCTTCACCGGCAACCTGATCGCGCGCTTCGGGGTGGAAAAGATCATGGGGCTGGGGCTGGTGATCCTGGCCGGTGCGGGGGCGGTGGCCATCGCGGGGGTGCAGCTGGAGAATTTCTTCGGGGCGCTGATCCTGCTGGGGCTGGGCTGGAATTTCGGCTTCATCGGGGCGACCACGATGCTGACCAATGCCCATACGGCGGAAGAGCGTGGCCGGATGCAGGGCTTGAACGACGCGCTCGTCTTTGGCGGGGTGACTTTGGCCTCGATGTCTTCGGGCGGGTTGATGAATTGCTCGGGCAGTTCGGTCATCGCGGGGTGGCAGGCGGTGAACCTGGCCATGGTGCCCTTCCTGGTGCTGGCAGGCGGCGCGCTGATCTGGCTGGCCTTCCGCGAGAAGGCGTGAGGCCAAATTTTTCGTACGAAAAATTTTGGCCTCTCCCCCGGGGTTCGGCACGGCGCCGCCAAGGGGGCTGCCCTGCGCCCAAGCCCGCTTGACCCCGGCCCGGGCGCGGCGCATGCAGGCAGGATGAAACTCGACATCTTCTCCGACCCCGTCTGCCCCTGGTGCTTTCTCGGCAAGGCCAATCTCGACCGCGCGCTGGAGGGTCATGCCGACCACCCGTTCGAGGTGGAATGGCATCCGTTCCAGCTGAACCCCGAAATGCCCGAAGGCGGCGTGGACAAGCGCGACTACCTGGGCCGCCGCTTCGGGGCCGATCAGCTGGACGCGATCCACCAGCGCTTTCGCGATATCGCCGCCAAGGCGGGGGTGACGATGGACCCCGATACGCCCAAGCGCATCCCGAACACGTTGAACGCGCATCGGCTGATCCATTGGGCCGGGCTCGAAGGGCGGCAGACGCCGATGGTCGGCGCCCTCATGCGCGCCTATTGGGTCGAGGGGCGCGACATCGGCGCGCGGGACGTGCTGGCCGATGTGGCGGCCGAGGTCGGGATGGAGCGCGCCGCCGTCGCCCGGCTTTTGGCCGGCGATGCCGACCGCGCCGATATCCTGGCGCGCGAGGCCCATGCGCGGCAAAGGGGCGTCAATGCCGTGCCGACCTTCGTGATCGGCGGGCAATACGTGCTGTCGGGCGCGCAACCGCCCGAGCTTTGGGGCCAGGTGATCGACGAGCTGGCGGCGGAGGACTGATTTCGCAGGGCGGCCCGTGCGTCAGCACAGTGATCGCCCGTGCGTCAGCACATTGATGGCCTGTGCGCCAGCGCAGGGAAGGCTTGTGCACCAGGGCACTGGACCTCGGCCCCGGAACAGGTCATGACTGCGACCGCCCCGCCCCGGGCCCAAGGACCGTCTCATGCCAAATCTCCCGATGTCGCAGCGCGAATTCGTCGCGCTGAATGCGATGCTCTTCGCCGTGGTGGCGATCGCCATCGATTCCATGCTGCCCGCCCTGCCCGAGATCGCGGCGAGCCTCTCGCCCGCCGATCCCAACCTCGCGCAGCTGGTCGTCACCTCCTTCATCTTCGGCATGGGGGTGGGGACGCTGTTTTCCGGGCCCTTGTCGGACGCCTATGGCCGCAAGCCCGTGATGCTGGCCTGCGCGGGGCTTTACATCCTGGGCGCGCTGGCCTGTTTCCTGGCGCCGACGCTGGAGACGCTGCTGGCGGCCCGCGTGCTGATGGGGCTCGGCGCGGCCGGCCCCCGGGCGGTGGGCGCGGCCCTGGTGCGCGACCTCTTCAAGGGCGCGGCCATGGCGCGGATCATGAGCTTCGTCATGATGGTCTTCACCCTGGTGCCGGCCGTCGCCCCCCTGATGGGCCAGGGCGTGATCTGGGCCGCGGGCTGGCGCGAGCTCTTCCTGGTCTTCATGGTCTTTTCGCTGGTCATGCACAGCTGGTTCTGGGCGCGCCAGGTCGAGACCCTGCCGCCGGAGGCGCGTCGGCCGATCTCTCTGGCCGCCCTGGGCCGCGCCGCGCGCGAGCTGGTGACGCATCGCGTGGCGCTTTTGTCCACCGCCTGCCAGGCGCTGACGGCGGGGGCGCTCTTCGCCAACCTCTCCTCGATGCAGGGCATCTTCGACCAGAGCTTCGGCAGGGGGGCGAGCTTTCCCCTGTGGTTCACCGTCATCGCGCTCTGCGCCATGTCGGGCTCGGCGATCAATGCGCGCTTCGTGGTGCGGCTGGGGATGCGGCGGATGGTGCGGCGGGCCTATAT
>CAMFIX010000050.1 GCA_945952425.1 uncultured Pseudorhodobacter sp.
CCACATGAACACCCGGTTGTTCTGGACCCCGGGCGCCTGGTGGTTCGGCGGCGGGTCCGACCTGAACCCCTGCATCGAATATGCCGAGGACACTTCCGCCTTCCACAACGTCCTGCATGCCGCCTGCGATCCCTTCGGCGTCGAGATCTATCCCAAGCTGAAGGCCTGGGCGGACGAGTATTTCTTCATCCCCCACCGCAACCGCGCGCGGGGCGTCGGCGGGATCTTTTACGACGACCTGAACACCGGCGACTGGGAGCGCGACTTCGCCTTCACCCAATCCGTCGGCCGCGCCTTCCTGCCCGCCTTCCTGCCGATCACCCGCGCCCGCATGGGCCAGCCCTTCACGGACCAGGACCGCGAGACGCAGGCGCTTCACCGCGGGCTTTATGCCGAATACAACCTCGTCTACGACCGCGGCACCAAGTTCGGGCTGGAAACCGGCCATGACGCGAATGCCGTCCTGATGAGCCTGCCGCCGGTCGCCAAATGGCGTTGAACGCCTTTCTTCTGGCGCTGCAATTCCTGACGCGGCTGCCGGTGCGCGTGGACTATTCCCCCGAGGCCATGGCCGCCTCGCCGCGGTTTTACCCGGCGGTGGGCGTGGTGGTGGGCGCGCTCGCCGCCCTGGTCTGGGCGCTCTGCCCCTGGTCGCCCGTGGTCTCGGCCTTGGTCACCCTGGCCGTCCTGGTCGCCCTGACCGGCGGGCTGCACGAGGACGGGCTGGCCGACACGTTCGACGGCCTGGGCGGCATCCGCCCGAAAGAGCGCGCGATGGAGATCATGCGCGACAGCCGCATCGGCACCTATGGCGTCCTGGCGCTGATCCTGTCTTTGGGCATCCGCAGCGCGGCTTTTGCCGAGCTTCACGCCTTGCCCGCCGTGCTGATCGCAGGCGCCGCCGCCAGCCGGGGCGCGATGGTCTGGGCCATGGCGACCTCGCGCTATGCCCGCAGCCAAGGCGCGGGCAGCGCCGTCGCCCAGGGCATCGACGCCGAGGCCTTGCGCATCGCCGCCCTCACCGTCGCGCTGGCCACCCTGCCGCTGATCGTGCTTTTGCCTTTGAAATCAGTTCTTTGCGGCGCGGTCGGGCTGACGCTCGCCGCCTATGCCATGCGCGCCTGGTATCTGCGACGACTGGGCGGTTACACCGGCGACTGTCTCGGCGCCGTGCAGCAGGCGGCCGAGATCGGCTTCCTCCTCGGCCTGCTTTACGCCTGAAGCAGCAGGACGACCCCGGCCACCACGACCGCCATCCCCACCAATTGCCGCGCGCTGGTCTTCTGCCCCAGCCAGGCCGCGACGCCCTGGGCAAAGATCACCTCGACCAAGGCCAAAGTCCGCACATTGGCCGCCGAGGTCAGCGAGAACCCCAGAAACCAGAATTGCGAGGCGAAGGCGCCCAGAAACCCCGCCCGCAGCGACGACCGCCACACGCCGAAGGACGCCACCAGCGCCCGGCGGTCAAACAACCCCAGCCAGACCAGCAGCATCGCCGTCTGCATCGCCAGGCTGACCACCAGCACCGTGGTGGAGCGGATCAGATAGCCGCCCTCCAGCCCCAGGATCGCGCCCCGAAACGCCACGGCCGAGGCGCCGAACAGCCCCGCCGCCACCAGCCCCGTTCCCGCCGCCCCCATGTCGCCCAGCCGCGTGCCGGGCTTGACCGTCATCACCAGCACCCCAGCCACCGCCACCGCGATGGCCAGAAGCGTCATCGCGCCCGGCACCTCCCCCAGCAGAGCCGCCGAGACCAGGGCGACCAGCACCGGCTCGGTCTTCAGCCAGGCCGTGGTGACGGCGAAATTCGCGCGCTTCATCGTCACCAGCATCAGCGCCGTCGCACCGATCTGCGCCACGGCGCCCAGGGCGGCAAAGCCGAAGGCGCGCAGGTCCAGCTCCGGCACGGTCTCACCCGTCGCCAGCACCACCGCAACCAGGAACAGCACCGCGAAGGGCAGGCCGAAGAGGAACCGCACCTGCGTCGCGCCAAGCGTGCCGATCGCCTTGGTCAGCCCCGATTGCGCGGCATTGCGCCCGGTCTGCGCGGCCGCGGCGATCAACGTGACCGGAACCCAGATCACCCCCGCACCGCCTCGATCAGGCGATGCACATTGTCGGGGTCGGCATCGGGCGTGATGCCATGGCCGAGGTTGAAGATATGCGCCCCGCCCGAAAAGGCCCGCACGATCCGCTTGGCCTCCGAGACCAGCCGTGCCCCGCCCTCCACCATCAGCTTGGGGTCGAGATTGCCCTGCACGCAGCCATCGACCTGCACCTCGGCCGCGGCCCAATCGGCGCTGACCGAATTGTCCAGCGCGACGCCATCCGCCCCCGTCGCCCGGGCGAAGCCCTTGTAGCGGGCGCCTGCCTCGCGCGGGAAGGCGATGATGGGCAGGCCGGGATGCCGCTCTTTCAAGGCCGCGATGATCTTGCGGGCGGGCGCCACGGCGAAATCGTCGAAATCGGCGCCCTGCAGCGTTCCGGCCCAGCTGTCGAACAGCTTCACCACCTCGGCCCCCGCCAGCACCTGCGCCGAAAGATATTCCACCGTCGCCTCGGTGATGAGGTCGACCAGCGCCGCGAAAGTCGCCCGGTCCTGCGCCTTCAGCGCATGGGCGGGCTCTTGCCCCGGCGTGCCGCGCCCGGCGATGACATAGCTCGCCACCGTCCAGGGCGCACCGGCAAAGCCGATCAGCGTCGTCTCGGAGGGCAGCTCGCGTTTCAGGATCTTCAGCGTCTCGTAGATGGGCGCGAGGGTTTCATGCACATCGCCGGGGGCGCGCAACTGCGCGAGGCCCTGGGGCGTCGTCACCGGCGTCAGCCGCGGCCCCTCGCCGGTTTCGAACCACAGATCGACCCCAAGTGCCTGGGGCAGAAGCAGAATATCGGCAAAGAGGATCGCCGCGTCGAAGCCAAAGCGGCGGATCGGCTGCAAGGTGACCTCGGCCGCCAGCTCGGGGTTGTAGCAGAGCTTCAGGAAATCGCCCGCCTGCGCCCGCGTCGCGCGATACTCCGGCAAGTAGCGCCCCGCCTGCCGCATCAGCCAGATCGGCGGCACGGCCTGCACCTCGCCGCGCAGCGCCTTCAGGATCGTTTTCTCTGCCATTGTCCTGCCTCTCGCCGGGCCGGTCCGACAGCCCGCCCCTCTGACACATGCCTTGCCGCCCGACGCGAAAGTGTCAAGTCCAGCGATTGCCTGGGGCGTCTTTGGGGGTTAACAATGCGCCATGACCCAGATTTGGCCCACCCCCGCAGACCCATTGAAAATCGGCACCCGCGGCTCTCCGCTGGCCCTGGCCCAGGCGCACGAGACCAAAGACCGGCTCGCCGCCGCCTTCGACCTTCCGGCGGAGGCCTTCGAGATCGTGGTCATAAAGGTCACCGGCGATGCGATCCAGGACCGGGCGCTGAAAGACATCGGCGGCAAGGGGCTTTTCACGCGCGAAATCGAAGAGGCGCTGCTGGAGGGCGCCATCGACATCGCGGTCCATTCGATGAAGGACATGCCGGTCGATCAGCCCGCGGGCCTGGTGTTGGACTGCTACCTCCCGCGGGAGGATGTGCGCGACGCCTTCGTCTCGCTGTCGGCCACAGGTCTGGGCGATCTGCCGCGGGGGGCGGTGCTGGGGTCTTCCAGCTTGCGGCGGCGGGCGCAGGTGACCCTGCGGCGGCCTGACCTGCAGCTGGTGGAGTTCCGCGGCAACGTCCAGACCCGGATGAAGAAACTGGGCGAAGGGGTGGCGGCGGCGACCTTCCTGGCCATGGCCGGGCTGAACCGGCTGGGGATGACCGCGGTGGTCCGTTCCGCCATCGAGCCCGAAGAGATGCTGCCCGCCGTGGCCCAAGGCGCCATTGGGGTCGAACGGCGGGTCTCGGATGCCCGCGTCGAGGCCCTTCTGGCCGCGATCCACCACCGCGACACCGGCCTTCGCCTGGTCGCGGAACGGGCGTTTCTGAAAACCCTGGACGGCTCGTGCCAGACCCCCATCGCGGGGCTGGCCGTGCTGGAGGGCGGGCTCTGGCTGCGGGGCGAGATCCTGCGGCCGGACGGTTCGGCCGTCATCGCCGGGGAACGGCGCGGGGCGGTCACGGATGGCGCGGCGCTGGGGGAAGACCTGGCGCGCGAGCTTCTGGCCAAGGCGGGGCCCGGCTTTTTCGGGTGATTGGGGGGCCAGCCCCCCCCCGCGCCGATTGGTTCTCGAACCGATGGCGCCCCAATCGGCGCACCCCGGGATATTTATGCAAATGTGAATAGAGGCGCGCGCGCTTCTCCTTTCATACTTGCGAAAATATCCCCGCCGGAGGCTCCGCCCGTCTCACCCGCGCCGCGGCATCAGGGCAAGCGCGCCGACCAGGCTGAGCCCAGCCCCCAAAGCCGCCGCCAAAGCATAGCCCTGCGCCCAGGTGCCAAGCGCGAAACAGGCGGCGGCCATGGCGTCGCCGGTCACTTTCATCAGCGCCATCAGGGCTGCGGCGGTGCCAGGCCGGGCCGACAGAGCGTCCTGCAGGACGGCGATCGGCAGGGTCAGGGTCAGCGCGCCGCCCATCGCCGCCGGGATCGGCAAGAGCCAAAGCCAGGGTGAGCCTGCCAAAAGCGGGATTCCGGCCAGGTGGATGGCGTAAAGGCCGGTGCCCAGCAGAATCAGCTGCGGGCGAGGCAGGCGCAGGAGGATCGGCAGGGTCAGCATGAAGGGCACTTCCAGCCCCGCCGTGATCCCTGCGTAAAGCGGCGCCTCGGCGCCGTGGCCGGCCTCGGTCAGGGAAAGGCCCAGCACCGCCCAATAGACCGCCCCCGGCGCCGTCACCGCACCGAGCGCCAGGATGGTGCGCGGCAGGCCGGGGGTGCCGAGCTCTCTCAGCGCCGCGCGGATCGACAGGCCGGAGGGCCGGTCCCCCGCCACCGCCTTGGGCCAGCGCGCCCAGGTCAGCGCCAGCATGGCCAGCGCCAGGACCAGCGCCACCGGATAGATCGCCCGCGCCGGCACGCCCGCCCCGGTCGCCCAGGCCCAAAGCGGCAGGACGAAGAGGTAGGGCAAGGCGAAGAGCGCGCGGATGGTGGACTGGATGGCATCGCGCTCGGCCGGGAAGGGCTCGGCCGCGAGGCGGCCTTGTGCGAAAAGCTGGCCGAACAAGGTGTTGGCGGGGAAGAGCAGCCCCTGCGCCAAAAGGAAGGCCGGGGTCGAGGGGGCGAGCGTCATCGCCAGCGCCCCGCTGACCATCAGCGCGCAGGCGCCGAGTGCGATGCTGCGGCGGTCGGCCGTCTGGTCGGCGCGGATGCCCGCCGCCAGTGCCGCCGCCACCGAGACCAGCGTCGCCGCCAGCATCAGCCCCGCGTAACCGCGGTCGCCCAGGCCGAACTCTTTCACCGCCATGACCGGCACATAGGGCCCGAAGGAACAGGCCAGCGCGCCCTGCAAAAGCATCAGCCCGGCCACCATGCGCAAGGTCGGGTCGCGCAGAATCCGCGCTTGCGGCTCAAACATGCGCGGGTCGCATCAGCCAGGCCTTGCGGTCCACCAGCCAGAGCCCCGCCGCCCCGCCCAGGCTGACCGTCACGCCGAGCAGCGCCGCGGCCTCGAACCCGCCGAGCCCGGTGCCCTGCGCAAAGACCAGCGCCGTCGTCACATCCGACACCAGCTTTTGCACCGCCAGCATCGCCGCTGCGGTGCCGGGGCGGCCTGCCATCAAATCCTGGTAATAGGGGATCGGCGTCGTGATGATCGCCGCACCCCCGACCCCCGCCAGCAGCGTGCCCAGCCACAGGAAGGGGGTGTCCACCCAGATCGGCATCATCACCAGGTGCAGCGCATAGATCGCCGCCCCGATGGCCGCCAGGCCGGGACGCGAGAGCAGCCGGGCGAAGCGCGGCAGGATCAGCATGGCCGGAACCTCCCACCCTGCCACCAGCCCGATGTACAGCGCGACATCCGAGGCATCGCGCAGGGGCGAGGCGTCGAAGATCAGCGAGGTCAGCACCATATAAAGGTTCCCGGCCGAGGCGATGAAGCCGATCAGCATCACCCGCAGCGCCACATGCGGCCGGGCGATCTGCACCAGCGCCTGATGCAGGCGCAGGCCCGACCTTTCATCCTCCCAACTGGTGGCGCCGTCCTTGGGCCAGGCGACGAGGATGACAACCAGCAGCCCAAGGCTCGCCGCGCCGCCCGAGACATAGACCGCCATCTCCGACAGGCCGAAGCCGAAGGCGAAGGTCCAGAAGATCAGCATGGCGAGGAAGGCCAGCGACAGATTCGACCGGATCGTGCCGAGGATGCCGTCGCGGTCCGCCTCCTCCCGGCTGGCGAGGCGGGCGAGCGCGAAAATCTGGCCGTAAAGCGAGGAGGCGACGGGCAGCAGCACGCCATGGAAGGCGATCAGCGAGAGCTTGCCCGGGAAGGCCAGCATCAGCCCGACGCCCAAGGTCGAACACAGCGCCGCCACCAGCGCCAAAAGCCTGCGCCGCCCGTATTGGTCGCCCAACACGCCAAACAGCACCGAGGACACGACCGCCACCGCCGAGGCGCAGGTCAGAAGCCAGGAAAACTCGGTCTTGCTCAGCCCGATCCGCTCGATCGCGATGACGGATTGATAGGGGTAAAGCGAGGCATTCTGCGCGCCCAAAAGCAGCAGGGCCAAGGCGATCATTCGCAGCGTCGGATGACGCAGCACATGTCTTATCGAAGTCATATTCGTCCGGGGAGCTTAGGAAAACGTTTTCCGTGCAGACAGGATAAAGAGGGTGCCGGGCGATGTCCAGACCGTGGCCGACATATCCTGTCGCCAATTGCACAACGAAATGTGAACCGGCTGCTAGATTGTGCGAAAAAGGGGTAAGGGGATGGATGTAGATTACATCATCGTGGGGGCGGGCTCTTCGGGCTCGGTCCTGGCCAGCCGGTTGAGCGAAGGCGCGCGCGTCGTGGTGCTGGAGGCGGGGGGGAGCGATCTTCTGCCCTATGTCCAGCTGCCCCTGGGCTATGGCAAGCTGTTCTATGACCCGGCGGTCAACTGGATGTATGCGACCGAGCCCGATCCGGGGCTGGCGGGCAATCGCGACCACTGGCCGCGGGGGAAGCTCCTGGGCGGGTCGTCCTCGATCAACGCGATGGTCTATATCCGCGGGCACAAGGCGGATTACGATGAATGGGGCGCGGCGGCGCCGGGTTGGGGCTGGGGCGACGTGCTGCCCGCCTTCCGCGCGATGGAGGACAACGAGGCGGGGGCGGACGACTTCCGCGGCAAGGGCGGGCCGCTCTTCATCAGCCGCAACCGGAAGGGGCTGCACTGGCTGGTCGAGGATTACATCGCGGCCTGCGGCGAGGCCGGGCTGGCCTATAACCCCGACTTCAACGGGGCAGAGCAAGAGGGCGCGGGCACCTACCAGATGACCATCAAGGGCGGCCGCAGGAACTCGGCCGCGCGGGCCTTTCTGCGGCCGGCGATGAAGCGCTGTCAGGTCATCACCCGGGCGCAGGTCACGCGGGTGATCTTCGAGGGCAAGCGGGCGGTGGGGGTCGAATATCTCCGCGACGGGGAGTTGCAGACCCTGCGCGCGCGGGAGGTCATCCTGTCGGGCGGCGCCATCAACACGCCGCAGCTGTTGCAGCTGTCGGGGATCGGGCCCGCAGAGGTGCTTTCCCGCGCCGGTATCCCGGTGCTGGTCGACAACCCGCATGTCGGGCGGAACCTCTCCGATCACCAGGGGATCAACTACACCTGGGAGATGAAGGTCGCGACCTATAACGGCATCCTGCGGCCGTGGTGGGGCAAGGCCTTCGTCGGGCTGCAATATCTGCTGACGCGGGGCGGGCCCCTGGCCAAGTCGATCAACCACGGCGGCGGGTTCTTCCGCACCTCGGCCGACGAGCCGCGGCCGAACATGCAGCTCTATTTCCAGGCCTTCTCCACCCTGATCCCCCGGAATGGAGAGCGCCCCCTGCTGACGCCCGACCCGTTCCAGGGCGTGTCCATCGGCCTGTCGAACTGCCGCCCGACCTCACGCGGGACGATCGAAATCGCCTCGCCCGACCCAATGCGCCACCCGAAGATCACCGCCAACGCCTTTTCGACCGAAAAGGACGTGGCCGAGATGCTTCTGGCCGTCAAATACCTGCGCACCATCGCGGCACAGCCGAGCTTTGCCCGCTGGGTGAAACAGGAATTGCGGCCGGGGCCAGAGGTTCAGTCCGACGAGGCGATGATCCAGGATTTCCGCGAACGCTCCGGCACGGTCTATCACCCCTCTTGCACGGCCCGCATGGGGCGCGAGGGCGAGTCGGTCGTGGACGAACACCTGCGGGTGCGCGGCGTGGAGGGCCTGAGGGTCTGCGACGCCTCGGCCTTCCCCAACCTGATCGCGGGCAATACCAACGCCCCCGCCCTGCTGATGGGTTGGCGGGGGGCCGAGGTCATCCGAGGCTGACGGCCCCGGTGACGGCCAGGAACACCGCCGCATTGGGCGCCAGCTGCAGCTGGCCGCCCTGCAGCACGCCCCCCATCGAGGGCCCGACCGGGGCGCCCGCGCCCTCGACGCTCAGGCTCCGCGCCTCGGGCGAGAGGTTGAAGACGCAAAGCAGATCGCCCCGCGTGAAGGCCAGGATCGGCTCGGGCGTATCGAGGAAGACGGTCGGCGCCGCCTTCAGCGCGGCAGAGCCCTTCCGGAAGGCCATCATCGCGCGGTAATGCTCCAGCACCGAGCCTTGCGCGCCGCGCTGGCTGGCGACATTGCGCGCCAGCTGCGGCGCCTTGACCGGCAGCCAGGGCTTGCCCGTCGTGAAGCCTCCGTTGGGCGAGTCGTCCCAGACCATCGGCGTGCGGGTCGGATCGCGGCCGATGGGCTCGGGCCAGAAGTTGATGCCCTGCGGGTCGGTCAGCTCTTCCAGCGCCAGTTCGGTGTCGGTCTGGCCGATCTCTTCGCCCTCCCACAGGCAGATCGAGCCCTGGAAGGACAGCAAAAGCGACCCCGCCTGTTTCGCCAAGGCGTCCTGGCTGATACCATGCTTGGCCCAGCGGGTGGCATGGCGCACCACGTCGTGGTTGGAAAACGCCCACATCGGCCAGCCATCCGGCGCATCGCGGAAGAAATCGCCGATGCGGGTGCGGAAGAACTCGGCCGAATAGTCATAGCCCATCATCTCGAAGGAATAGCACTGATGCAGCCGCCCCGGCGCGGTATATTCGCCCATCATACGAATGGCATGGTGGCTTTCCCCCATCTCGCCCACCGAAGAGCGGTCGGGATAGTCGTCGAGGACGCGCCGGATGCGCTCCATCCATAGCAGGTTCTCCGGCTGGTTCTTGGAAAACAGGTGGTATTGCATGCCGTAGGGGTTCCCCTCCGGCTCTTTCTTGACCCGGTAATCGGCCGCATCGTCGCGCAGCAAAGCGTCCTTGTAGAAGTAATTCACCGTGTCGAAGCGGAACCCGTCCACGCCCCGGTCGAGCCAGAAGCGCAACACGCCCTCCATGTAATCGACCACGGCGGGGTTGCGGAAATTCCACTCCGGCTGCTCGACCAGGAAAGAGTGCATGTAATACTGCTTGCGCCGCGCATCCCATGCCCAAGCGGGGCCGCCAAAGACGGAAAGCCAGTTGTTCGGCGGCGTCCCGTCGTGGCGGGGGTCTTCCCAGATGAACCAGTCGGCCTTGGGATTGGTGCGGTCCTTGCGGCTTTCGGCAAAGAACGGGTGCTTGTCCGAACAGTGGTTCAGCACCTGGTCGATGATGACCTTCAACCCCAGCCGATGCGCCTCGGCGACCAGGGCGTCGAAATCCTCCAAGGAGCCGAAGACCGGGTCGACGTTCATATAGTCGCTGACGTCGTACCCCATGTCCTTCATCGGGCTGGCGAAGATCGGCGAGAGCCAGACCGCGTCGCAGCCGAGATCGGCGATATGCCCCAGCCTGCGGGTGATGCCCTTCAGGTCGCCCACCCCATCGCCATTGTCATCCTGAAAGCTCCGCGGATAGACCTGATAGGTCACCGAACCCCGCCACCATTCCGCCATCGCAAGCCCTCCCAGATTCGCCGCCAGCATAGCCAAGCCCCGGGCGCCTTCAAACCGTTTTGATCGCGGGGCGCAGGGGGGTGACGCAGGCCGACGCTTCGGCCAGACTGGGCGCATGAAACGCGCGCTCTTGATTCTGCTCATTGCCCTGGCTGCCTGTGCCCCCCGCCCGCGGGCCACGACCCACGAGACCCCGGCCTTCCCCGTCATCGCGCCGAATTTCGGCGACAGCCGGCCGGTGGACTGGCCCGCGGGCCAGGCGCCGCAGCGCCATCCGGTGCATGGCATCGACGTCTCGGTCTGGCAGGGGGCCATCGACTGGCCCACGGCCCGGGCGAGCGGGGTGAACTTCGCCTTCCTGAAGGCGACCGAGGGCGGCGACCGTTTCGACGCCGGTTTCACCCAGAACTGGGCGGCGGCGCGGGCGGCGGGCGTGCCGCGCGGCGCCTACCACTTCTTTTACCACTGCCGCCCCGCGATCGAGCAGGCGCGCTGGTTCATCGCTCATGTCCCGAACGACCCAGCCGCGCTTCCCCCCGTGCTGGATATGGAGTGGAACGCCCATTCCCCCACCTGCCCGGGCCGCCGCCCCGCCGCCGAGGTCCGGCGCGAGGCGCGGATCTTCCTCGACGCCATCACCCGCGCCTATGGCAAGCGGCCGGTGCTTTACACCACCGTGGATTTCTACGCCGACAACGACCTCTGGCAGCTGAAAGGCGTGGACTTCTGGCTGCGCTCCACCGCCAAGCACCCCTCCGACAGTTTCCCGGGGCAGCATTGGCTGATCTGGCAATATACCGCCACGGGCCAGGTGCCCGGCATCGCGGGGCCGGTGGACCTGAACGCCTTCGCGGGCTCTCGCGCCAGCTTCGCCGCCTGGGTGGCGCGCTGATTTAACGCCGATTTACGCTTCTTTCACTTCGGTTTCACAGCGCCCCGGGGCAGTCTTGTGGCGTGGCCCGGCCCCCACCGGGACACGGATTTGAAACCGGAGATTTCCATGACCCGTTTCGTGATCGACCTGGGCGATGTTCCGCTCTCGAAGGAGGCCTCGGCGGCCTTGAATGCCGATCTGCAGAAGGTGGCCCTGACGCATATCGCCGGGCTGCAACTGGACAAGCCCTGGGTGGTGAGGTTCCCCCGCGACTGGTGGGGCTTCATCCTGCGCAAGGACTTCGAGGCGATGCTCGAAGGCCAGAAGGCCCTGGAAAGGGGCATCCTGCAAAGCGCGGGGCGGATGTGATGACCCGGGGCGGCGAGAGCCTTGCCGCCCCGACCCTGGCCTGCCCCTCGGCCCCGGCCCTGTCTCTTATACACATCTGACGCTGCCGACGATATGCAGTGTGT
>CAMFIX010000051.1 GCA_945952425.1 uncultured Pseudorhodobacter sp.
GCCTTTTGGCGGTGCATATCGCGGGGCCCGAGATCTCGACGCGCTGAGGGGACGGGCCCGCAAGGAAAGGCTCTCGCGGGGCGATCCGCCGTCGCAAAGCAGGCGGTTGCGATTTCCCCTCTTGACCTCCCCCGAGGCGCACTCTAATCCCCGCGCCAGTGGCTAGGTAGCTCAGTTGGTTAGAGCATGCGACTCATAATCGCAGGGTCGGGGGTTCGAGTCCCCCCCTCGCCACCATTCATCCCAAACGGTTGAAATCAGAGGCGCAGCAGGCGATAGCTGTGCCGCGGCTGCGGGGGCGCACGTTCTGCCGGTGCATTTTCCCGACCGCATGAAAGATCCGTCGACGTGGTTTCCCGAGGAAACGCGGGCGCGGCATCTGGTGGGGGGCGCGGGCCTAAAGCCAAGACGCGGATAGTCCTTCGCAAAAACCCCACTGTTTCCGCAATCGAAACAGTCTCTTGGTCCCCTGCATCATCGCCGTCGAAACTGATGGACAAACGTACGACATCCGTGACTATGGGCGCCAAAAGAATCGTCACCCAGGGAACCGCAGATGCTTCGTCTTTTCCGCCTTGCCGCCCTCGCCCTCGTGGCGACGCTCTCCGCCGCCGCGGCCTCGCCGATCCGCGACGGGTTCAACGCCAATACCCTCGCCCGCAACGATGACGGCAGCACGGGGCTCGTCTCGCTGGGCTTCGGGGTGGATTTTTACGGCACTTTGGGCAGCTCGCTTTACGTCAACAACAACGGCAGCGTGAGTTTCGGGGCCGCGATGGCGTCTTATTCACCTTCGGCCTTTCCCATCTCGGGCATCGCGGTCGCGGGCATCACCGGCATCATCGCGCCCTTCTATGCCGATGTGGACACGCGCTTCGGCGGCAGCCCGGTCACCTATGGCACCGGCACGGTCAACGGCCACCTGGCCTTTGGCGTGAACTGGATCGACGTCGCGCGCTATTACAGCGAGGCCCTTTCGCCAGAACGGAATTCCTTCCAGCTGGTGCTGGTCCAGCGCTCTGACCGGGCCGCGGGCGCCTTCGACATCGAATTCAACTACGGCTCGATCGCCTGGGACACGGGAACGGCTTCGGGGGGCCGCTCGGCCGTCGTCGGATTCTCGGAAGGGCAGACCGACTACTGGAACATCCAGGGCTCCAGCCAGACCGGCGCCCTCCTCAACGGCGGCCCGAAAGCGTTGGTGAAGGGGACGAACCTGCTTCCGGGCTTTGACAGCGACTATCAGCTGGGCCGCTATCGCTTTCAGGTCGGCCAGCCGGTGCCCGCACCTGTCCCGCTGCCTGCGGGCGGGGTGCTGCTGGTCTCGGTCCTGGCGGGCCTGGGGCTGATGCGGCGCAAGGGCACCGCGCGGCGGGCCTAAGAGGGCGCCACCGCGGCGCCCCCGCCTTCACCCATGCGCCACCCGCGGGCGGCCCGAGGCGGTGACCGTCACCGTCGCCTCGATGAACATCGGCTGGCCCTCGACCACGGCCTGGCGGATGTCGCGGGCCGCCGTGACGCGCAGGTCTTCGGCCCCCGCGGCCCGCGCACGGGCGGCGGCCTCGTTGCGCAGCGCGGTTTCCAGCGCCTCCAGCGCGGCATCGCGCTCTGGATAGGTCACCAGCCCCTCGGGCAGATGGGCGACGAAGCGCCCCTCGCCGGGAGAGGTCACCAGCCCTTGCGCCTTCTGGCTGACCTGCCCCACCACGGCCCCGATGGCATTGGCGACGCCGGCATGTTCGGGCAGGATCATCGGGCAGCCCAGAACCTCGCCCACCGCGCCATAATAGCTGGGGGCCGAGGCGCCAAGGCCGATGACCGGCACCGCCAGCGACAGCCGCAGGTCCAGGACGCCCTTGTGCCGCCGCAGACCGGCGCGGGTCAGGGGGTTCGCCACCTGGCCCTCGGGGAAGCCATCCTCGCCGAAGGCGGCCTCCAACAGGCAATCGACGGTCTGGGCGGTCAGCTGGTCGATGACGGCCTGGGCAAGCGCCCGCCCATCCGCCGCGATCCGGTCGCCCGACCCCACCCGGCGCTTGGCCATCAGGGCCAGCGCCTTTTCGGCCGCCGTCGCATCCCAGGCGTCCAGCCGCCCCAGCACATGGCTGGCATCCGAAGGGGTGACCCCCGACAGCATCACCAACCCGCGGGCGACGAGGCGCTCCAGCGCCGCCGCCTCCAGCCGCGAGGTCAGGGCCTGGGATTGCGGCATCGGCCTGGTGATGCGGTCCAGGACAGCGGTTTCACGCGGGGACAGCCCCCCGGCGCGGCCCATGGGGATGACGAAGCGGCCGTCGAATTCTCCGGCGGTGTCGTTCGAGAGCCAGCGGTCCAGCGCGGCATGGACCATGGCGCCCTCGGTCGTGGCCAGCAGGGAGACCGGGATCAGCCGACGCGGGCCAAGGCGCAAGCCGCCGGTCAGGCCCTGGGTGACCAGGTGCAGCTCGCTGTCGCCGCCAAGGCCGGTGGTGCGCATGGCAACCGCCTCGACCATGGTGCGGAACCCGCCGACGCGGGCGCCCTCGGGGTCGATCTCGGGCAGGCCGTCCTTCAAGAGCGCCACATCGGTCGTGGTGCCGCCGATGTCGGAGACGAGGGCGTCCTGCGCCTGGGTGAGGAAACGCGCGCCGACGATGGAGGCCGCGGGGCCGGAGAGGATGGTCTCGATCGGCCGTTCGCGCACCTGGGCCGCGGAAATCAGCGCTCCATCGCCGCGCACGACCATCAGGGGGGCGTCGATGCCGATGCTGGCGACATGGGCCTCGCAGGCGGTGACGAGGCGGTCGATCATGCCGATGAGCCGGGCGTTCAAGACCGCGGTCAGGGCACGCTTCGGCCCGTTCAGCTTGGCGGAAAGCTCGTGGCTGCAGGTGACGGGGCGGCCCGTGGCGGCGCGGATCAGGTCGCGGGCGGCGACCTCATGGGCGGGGTTGCGGGTGGCGAAACGGGCGGCGACGGCAAAGCCCATGACCTCGGGGCCGAGGGCGCGGACCTGGGTTTCCAGCGCGGCGAGGTCGAGGGGGGCAAGCTCGTTGCCCGCATGGCCATGCCCACCGGCCAGACGCACCACCGGATCGCCCTTCAGCGCCTCGGTCAGGCCCGAGCGGCCGAGGTCGTCTCCGTCGAAGCCGATGAAGATCAGGGCGACGCGGCCGCCCTGCCCTTCGACAAGGGCGTTGGTGGCGAGCGTGGTGGAAAGCGAGACCATGGCGACCTGCGCGGGCGCGATGCCCGCCGCGGCCAGCGCGGCATCGACCGCCTTGCCGATCCCCTCGGCCAGGTCGTGCCGCGTGGTCAGCGACTTGGCCTTGCCGAGGACGCGCCCCGCCTCCTCGTCGAGGATCACCGCATCGGTGTAGGTGCCGCCGGTATCGACGCCGAGAAGATAGGCCATGGGTGCTCCGCCGCAAGGTTCCAAGGCGGTTCTAGGGCGAAGGGGCGGGGAGCGACAGGCTGAAAGCGACATGGACGGGCGGGGAGAGGACAGGCCGGCGCTGGCGGCTGCCCCCGGGAGGGTTTCACACCCTCCCGGACCCACCCGTGGGATATTTGGGCCAGTATGAAAGGAGGGGAAGGGGCGCCGCGCTCGCGGTCGGGCTACCGCGGCGCGGCGGCGCGTCTCAGGCGGTCGTTTATGGCGCGGCCGAGGCCGATCTCGGGGATCGGCGCCACGGTGATCTCGGCGCCCTCTGCCAGGGCATCGGCCTCGCGCAGCAGGTGAAAGAGGTTGGCCGCGGCCTCGACGAGGGAGCCTTTGGGGGAGAGGTTCAGGCGCCCCGGGCCGGGGCCGAAGCCGATATGGACGGCGCCGGGAGTGGTGGCGTTCAGGCGCAGGGGGGCGTCGGGGGCGTAGTGGCTTTCCAGCTGGCCGGGGGCGTTCGGGAGCGCGGTTTTGGGCGGCAGGGTCAGCGGGCCCATCAGCCGCTCGATCTCTTCCACGGCAAGACCGCCCGGCCGCAGCAGGGTCAGCGCCTCGAACACCCCCAGGATCGTGCTTTCCACCCCCACCGCACAGGGGCCGTCGTCGATCACCGCGGCGATGCGGCCCGACAGCCCCTCCAGCACATGCGCGGCGCGGGTGGGCGAGACGCGGCCCGAGGGGTTGGCGGAAGGCGCGGCGAGGGGGCGGCCCGCGGCGGCAATCAGCGCCCGGGCGGTCGGATGGGCGGGAAAGCGCAAGGCCACAGTCGGCAGGTCGGCGGTCACCAAGGGAGAGACCACCCCCGCAGTCGGCAGGACCAGCGTCAGGGGGCCGGGCCAGAAGGCCGCGGCGAGCGCCTCGGCCCTTGCATCGAAGACGGCGAGCCCACGCGCCATCTCCATACTGTCAACATGCGCGATCAGGGGGTTGAAGCGCGGGCGGCCCTTGGCCTCGAAAATCCGCGCGCAGGCCATGTCGGAGGTCGCATCTGCCCCCAGCCCATAGACCGTCTCGGTCGGGAAGGCCACCAGCCGCCCCATGCGCAAAAGCGCGGCCGCCCGGGCCAGGCCTGGGGCATCGGGTCGCAGGGTTTCGGTCGTCTCCATCTGACGCAGCGTCTTTCTTGCCGGGGGCGCGGGGCCTATGACTGACTGGGATTACAGCGACCACGGGGGGAAGGGAAGCATGGCCTATCGCGCGCCTGTTCAGGATCATCACCTGCTGATGCGGCTTTTGGGCGTCGAAAGCCCCGAGGCCGGGCCGGTGCTGGAGGCCGCGGCGCGGCTGGCCGAAGAAGTGCTGGCCCCCCTGAACCGCGCGGGCGACCTGCATCCCGCCAGGCTGGAGAACGGGGTGGTGCGGACCTCGCCGGGTTTTGCGGCGGGCTTTCGCGCGCTGGCCGAGGGCGGCTGGATCGGGCTCTCTGCCGCGCCCGAGCATGGCGGCATGGGGCTGCCGCGCGTTCTCGCCAGCGCGGTCAACGAATTCACCGGGGGCGCCTGCCTTGCCCTGCAGCTGAACCCCCTGATGACCCAGGGCCAGATCGAGGCGTTGGAGCATCACGCCAGCGACGCCTTGAAGGCGCTTTACATCCCCCGGCTGATCGCGGGCGACTGGACGGCCACGATGAACCTGACCGAGGCGCAGGCGGGCAGCGACGTGGGCGCGCTGCGGACCCGGGCCGAACCGCTGGGCGATGGCAGCTATGCGGTGACCGGCGAGAAGATCTTCATCACCTGGGCCGATACGGATTTTGCGGCCAATGTCTGCCACCTGGTGCTGGCCCGCCTGCCCGGGGGGGCGGAGGGGACCAAGGGCATCTCGCTTTTCATGGTGCCCAAGGTGATCCCGAACCCGGATGGCAGCTTGGGCGCGCGCAATGCGGTGCAGGTCGTGCGGCTGGAACACAAGCTCGGCCTCCATGGCTCGCCCACCGGGGTGGTGCGCTTCGACGCCGCCAAGGGCTGGCTGGTGGGGGAACCTCACAAGGGCATGGCCGCGATGTTTACCATGATGAACAACGCGCGGCTGGGGGTCGGGCTGCAGGGGGTCGCCGTGGCCGAGGCCGCCTGCCAGCTGGCCGAGGATTGGGCGGGCTCGCGCGTGCAGGGCAAGACGGCTTACGGCGAGGCCACGATCAGCGGCCACCCCGATGTACGCCGCATGGTGATGGAGATGCGGGCCGAGACCTTCGCCGCCCGCGCCATCGCCATGGCCTGTGCTGCGGCCATCGACCAGGGGACGGCGCGGGCGGCTTTCCTGACCCCGATCGCCAAGGCCTATGGCACCGAGACCGGCAACCATGTGGCGCAGCTGGGCATCCAGGTTCATGGCGGCATGGGCTATATCGAGGAATCCGGCGCGGCGCAGTTGGCCCGCGACATCCGCGTGACCTCGATCTACGAGGGCACCAATGGCATCCAGGCGCTGGACCTGGTGGGCCGCAAGATGATGGACGGCGGGGCCGAGGCCTTCGCGCTGATCGCCGAGATGCGGGCGGCGGGCGACCCCGACCTGCAGGCCGCGCTGAACGGGCTGGAGGCCGGGACGCAGAGGCTTCTGGCGCAGGGCCCGCTGGACCGGGCTGCGGCGGCGGTGCCTTACCTGCGGGCCTTCGCCCAGGTGCTTGGCACGCATTTCCACCTTCTGGCGGCCGCGGCCGAGCCCGCCCGGGCGCCCCTGGCCCGCTTTGCGCTGCGCAGGCTCCTGCCGCGCCATGCCGCCTGGCTTGCCGAGGCGGCCGAGGGCGCCACGGGGCTGGACCAGGGGGCTTAGAGCGGTGACGAAGTCGTGATGACCCGCGCCGCACTCCCGCCCCGGGCCCATGCTAGAACGGCCCCGACCGGATGAGCGGCATGACCGAAGAGACGCGCATGATGGACCACCTGGCGGCAGAGACCCCCGCTTCGCGCGACCCCGCCGGGGGGCCCGTGGCGCTTGACCTCGCAGCCCCCCAGGGCTTCGAGGCGCCCGAGGTCGCGCCCGGCATCCGCTGGCTGCGCCTGCCGCTCCCCTGGGCGCTGGACCATGTGAACGCCTATGCGCTGGAAGACCCCGACGGCTGGACGATCATCGACACCGGCATCGACAGCAAAAGGATGCGGGCGCATTGGCAGGGGCTGATGACGGTGACCTTGGGGGCCAAGCCCATCACCCGCGTCATCGCCACCCATCACCATCCCGACCATATCGGCCTCGTCGGCTGGTTCCAGCACCAGGGGGTGGAGCTTCTGACCTCGCGCACCGCCTGGCTTTACGCCCGGATGCTGGTCTTGGACGAACAGCGCGACCTGGCGCCGGAGAGCCTTTTGTTCCAGGCCCGCGCCGGGGTCGACGAAGAGGCGCTCGCCGCCCGGGGCCGCGAGCGGCCCTTCAACTTCTGCGACATGGTGGCGCCTTTGCCGCTGGGCTTCACGCGGCTGCAAGAGGGCGACCGCTTGCGCGCCGGGGGCCGCGACTGGCGGGTGCGGCTGGCCCAGGGACACGCGCCCGACCAGCTGACGCTTTGGTCCGAGGATGCCGTCGTGATCGGCGACCAGGTTCTGCCCGGCATCACGCCCAACATCGGCGTCTATGCGACCGAGCCCGCCGCCGACCCCTTGGGCGACTACCTCGCCTCGCTTGAAAGCCTCGCCCCCCATGACCGCGGCCAGCTGATCCTGCCCGGCCACCAGCGCCCCTTCCGCGGCCTGGCCGCGCGAATCGCGGCGCTGACCCAGGGCCACCGCACCGCGCTCGACCGGCTGGCGCAGCACATCGCCACGCCCTGCCGCGCGACGGACTGTTTCCCCGCCCTCTACCGCCGCCCCATCGGCCCGGGGGAATTCTCGCTGGCCCTGGCCGAAACCCTGGCCCATCTGAACCGCCTGGTGGCCGAGGGCCGGGCGCGGCGGCACGAGGGGCCGGGCGGCGCCTGGCTGTGGGCCGCGATCTAACCCCGTGACAGGCCCGGCTTAATCGGCTAGAGCCAAGGGAAAGACACCAAGGAAGGACCGAGACATGGGCGAACACGTTCCCGGCAGCATGGACATCCGCGCGCAGGAAAAGACCTTCGCGGGATTCATCAAGGCGATCACCTGGGGTTCGGTCATCGTCGCGCTGATCCTCATCATCATGGCGCTGGCCGACGCCTGATCGCCCCTGTTCCGATAGGTTTTCCCATGCTGCGCCGCCTGATGCTTCTGGCAGCCTTGGCCCTTGCGTCTGCCTGCACGGCCGACCACAAATGGGCCAGTGATGCCGAAATCGCCGAGGTGCGCTATACCGCGCCGCCGCCGGCCACGATCACGCTGATCACCTCGGTCAACAACCGCTCGAACGAGGGGGCGCATTCGGGGCTCCTGATTTCGGGGTCGCAGAAGGTGCTCTACGATCCGGCCGGGTCATGGGAGCTGCCCGCGCCCTGGGCGCCCGAACGCGAAGACCTGCATTACGGCATGAACGACCAGGCCCTGGCCTCCTATCTGACCTATCAAAGCGGCGACAAGTTCCGCGCCGTGATGCAGACGGTCGAGGTGCCGCAGGCGGTGGCCGATGCCGCCATCGCGGCGGCGATCGCGGAAGGGGCGGCGGGCAAGGCCTTCTGCGCCAACTCGATCTCGCATGTCCTGCAGAAGGTGCCGGGGTTCGAGGGCGTCAAGACCACGATGTTCCCCAAGGCACTCTCGCGCGAATTCGCGCAGGTGCCAGGCGTGGTCGAGGTCATCCATGCCGAAAACGCCGGCAGCCCGCGCAACATCCCCGTGGCGGTGGGCACCGGCACGCTGGCCGCGACCTGGAAGCAGATCGGCTCGTGAGGTGCGCATCCTCGGCCTGATCCTTGCGGGCGGAGAAAGTCGCAGGATGGGCGCCGACAAGGCCCTGGTGGGGCTGAAGGGGCGGCCGATGGTCGCCCATGTGATCGAAAGGCTGGCGCCGCAGGTGGCGGGGCTGGCGATCTCGGCCAATGGCGACGCCGAGCGGTTTGCCGGGTTCGGGCTGCCGGTTCTGGCGGATGAGGTGCCGATGGGCCCCCTGTCGGGGCTTTTGGCGGGGTTGCACTGGGCGGCGGCAGAGGGCGCGACAGCCCTGGTGACCGCGCCCTGCGACGGGCCGATCTTTCCGGGCGACCTGGTGCCGCGGCTGTGTCTGGCCGCCGAGGGGCATGGGGTCGCGCTGGCCAGCACGCAAGACCTGCACCCGACCTGGGGGCTTTGGCCGGTGACCGAGGCCGCGCGGCTGGCGGATTTCCTCGCCTCCGGCGCCAAGCCCCGGCTGCGGGATTTCGCGGGCGATGCGGGGCTCGCCCGCTGGCCCGACGGGTCATTCGCCAATGCCAACCGGCCCGAGGATCTGGCCCTGCTGGAGGCAAGGCTGTGATGTGCGCCCCAAAACCCTGGGACCGCGTCATCGTGGTGGACTGGTCCGCCGCGAGCCGCCCGCATCCCACGCCCCGCGCCGATGCGATCTGGTTCGGCCTCTGCGACGGCACCGAGACCCAGGAGTTCCTGCCCACCCGCGCCAAGGCCGAGGCCCGGCTGCGCGAGCTGACCGCGACGGGGCGCGTGCTGGTGGGCTTCGACTTCCCCTTCGGCGCGCCGCAAGGTCTCGCCCAGCGCCTGACCGGCGAGGACAGCGCCCCCGCCCTCTGGCGCTGGCTGGCCGAAAGGATCACCGACGCCCCCGACAACGCCAACAACCGCTTCGAAGTGGCCGCCGAGATGAACCGGAGCCTAGGGGCCCCCGCCTTCTGGGGCCGACCGGCGGGGCTGAACCTCCCCGACCTGCCCCCCAAAAAGACCTGCGATTACAAGGCGCTCGGCCTGCCCGAGCGCCGCCAGGTCGAACGCCTGCAGCCCCGCACCCAACCCTTCTGGAAGCTTTACACCACCGGCTCCGTCGGCTCCCAAGCCCTGATGGGCTTGCCCGTCATCCACCGCCTGGCGCAAGCGCCCGATGTCAGCGTCTGGCCCTGGGACGCCACGGGCCGCGTGGTCCTGGCTGAGGTCTGGCCCTCGCTGCTCGCCCCCCAGGTCCGCGCCGCCGCCGATCCGATCAAGGACCGCGCCCAGGTGCGCCTCCTCGCCCGGGCGCTTTACGACCAGGGCGCCCTGCCCCGCGCCCCCGCCACGGCGGAGGGCTGGATCTTGGGCGTCCCCGCCGAGGCCGCGCCATGATCGCCCTGCAGCTCGGCCTGCCCCCCGCGCTTCGCCCCCAGGCCGCCGCGCTCTACTGGCAGGCCTTCGGCGCCAAGCTCGGCCGGGTGATGGGGCCGGAACCCCGTGCGCTCGCCTATCTGCAACGGGTCATCCGCGACGACCATGTCATCATCGCGCGCGAGGACGACATGCTTCTGGGGCTCGCGGGCTTTCGCACCCCTTTCGGCAGTTTCGCCGTGGGCGAGCGCGCCGACCTCGCCGCGATCTATGGCCCCTGGGGCGGCGCCTGGCGGGGGATGCTGATGCGCCGCCTGGCATCGGAGGTCGATAACGAGAATTTCCTGCTCGACGGCCTTTGCGTGCGGGCCGACCGCCGCGGCGAGGGGCTGGGCACCGCGCTGATGGGCGCCATCGCCGCCGAGGCGCGGCTGCGCGATTACCCGGCGATCCGGCTGGATGTGGTGGACAGCAACACCCGCGCCCGGGCGCTTTACGCCAGGCTCGGCTACCGCGAGACGAAAAGCCAAAGCATCGGCTGGCTGCGCCCGATCTTCGGCTTTTCCGCCGCGGTCACCATGGTGCGCCAACTCTGAAGCCTCCCCCGCCTGAAGCCGGTTGGGGGCACCCCAGAGGCGGAGGAAAAATCTTGCGCGCAAGCGCTCAATACAGGTCTTCGACCAGCACGACCCCCTGCATCGCCTTGATCGCCCCCTTGATCTGCGGCGTGATCGGGAATTGCCCCGGCAAGGTCACATCGACCTCGTCGCCCTCCGGCCCCGGCACGCACAAGGTGACCGAGGCCCGCGTCCGTCCCTCGACCTTGGCCAGCAGGCTCGCGAGCGAGCCCACCACCTCCACCCGGTTCAGATGCACCCTTATCGCCTGGGCGCCCGCCGCTTCGGCCACGCGCTCCACCGGCTCCGCCCCGCGGCAAAGGAGTTTCAGCGTCTCGCCCTCCAGCGTCGCCTCGACCGTCAGCACCACGTTCTTGCCCGGCTCCAGATGGTCGCGCGCCGCCTCCAGCGTGTCGGAGAACACCGTCACCTCGTAAAGCCCGGTCGGGTCCGACAGCGAGACAAAGGCGAAACGGTTGCCCCGCGCCGATTTGCGCTCTTGCCGCGCGCTGACCGAGCCCGCGATCTTGGCCACCATCGGCCCGCGCTCGGCCTCGCGGGTGATCTCGGTCAGGGTCTTGACCTGCTTGCGCTTCAAGGCGGGCATGTAATCGTCCAAGGGATGGCCCGACAGGTAAAAGCCCACCGCCTGGTGCTCATGCCCCAGCCGCTCTACCGGCAGCCAATCGTCGCGCCAGGGCAGCCGCGGTTCGGGAATGTCGGACCCCGCCTCGCCGAACAGCGACACCTGACTTGAGGCCGTCGCCTCGTGCACCGCAGCGGAATAGGCGACCAGCGCATCCAGCGCCTCGAAGACCCGGGCGCGGTTGCCGTCCAGCACGTCGAACGCCCCCGCCCGCGCCAGCATTTCCAGCGGGCGCTTGCCCACCCGTTTCAGATCGACCCGGCGGGCGAAGTCGAACAGCGTGACGAAGGGCTTCTCTCCCCGCGCGCGGACGATCATCTCCATCGCCTCGACGCCCACGTTCTTCAAGGCGCCGAGCCCATAGACCACCTGCCCCTCGCGCACCGTGAACATGGCCAGCGAGGCATTGACCGAAGGCGCCACGGTCTTGATCCCCAGCTTGTCGACCTCGCGCTTGTAGACGGCGAGCTTGTCGGTCAGATGGATATCGCAGTTCATGACGGCGGCCATGAACTCCACCGGGT
>CAMFIX010000052.1 GCA_945952425.1 uncultured Pseudorhodobacter sp.
ATTGAGGCCACCCGGCCACAAAAATTTTCGCCGAAAATTTTTGGCCCCACGCCACAGGTCGCTTTCGACGCATCCGGAGGCGCGCGGCCCCGTTAGTCTGCCGGAAAACAAGGGGGCAAGATGCGGTTTGCGGCGGGGGCGGGGTTGGTGGTGGCGGCCGGGGTGGTCTGGTCGGTGCAGGGCGTGCTGATCGCAGAGATCGAACAGGCGGGCTCCTGGGCGGTGCTGTTCTGGCGCTCGCTGGGCATGCTGCCGGTGCTGCTCTTGTGGATCGGGCCGGCCCGCGCCTGGAGCTCGGTGCGGGCCATGGGCTGGCCGGGGGTGGCCGGCGGGCTCGGCCTCGTCTTTGCCTTCGGCGGCGCCATTACCGCGCTGCAATCGACCACCGTCGCTAATGCGGTGCTGCTGTTTTCTGCCTCGCCCTTCCTCGCGGCGGTCTTCGGGCGGATCGTGCTGGGAGAGCGCGTGGCCCCCCTGACCTGGGGCGCCATTGCGCTGGCCATCGCGGGGATTCTCATCATGGTCGGCGGCATCGGGCAGATCGGCGGCGCGACCGCCTTCGGCACCGCGGCCGCGCTCCTCTCCGCCGCGGGTTTCGCCGCCTTCACGGTGGCGCTTCGCTGGGGCCATGTGACCGATACCGTGCCCGCGGTGCTGCTGGGCGGGGTTTTCTCGACGCTCGCGGGCGCAGTCGGCGCCGCGGTCGCGGGCCAGACGCTGGCCGTGCCGCCCCATGACAGCGCCATCGCCGCCGCCATGGGCGCCGTCACCCTGACCGGCGGCATGTTCCTTTACACGCTGGGCTCGCGCGTCGTGCCCGCCGCGCAGGCCACGCTCCTCTCGCTGGTCGAGGTGCTTTTGGCGCCGATCTGGGCCTGGGCCTTCCTGTCCGAGACCCTCTCGCCCAACACCGCGCTGGGCGGCGCCGTCCTCTTCATCGCCGTGGCGCTCAACGCGGCCCTGGGCCTGAAACAGCCCCAAACCGCCGCCAGCTAGGCGCCCCTTTCATACTTGTATAAATATCCCACGGGGGTCCGGGGGTGTGAAACCCCCGGCGCTTCCCGTCAGCGATGCCGCCGAAAGAACCGCGCCCGGGCATAAAGCTCTTCCAGCCGCCGCAGCCGCGGCTCCGTCACCGCCCAGGTCGCATTCTGCACCGCGGCCAGCAGGGTCTCGACCAGCACCATCAGGACCGCGTTGCTGTCCCAGGCGCTCGGCGCCTCGACATGGGCGCAGAGCACATGCCGCGCATGGGTGGCGGCCGGAGAGACCCAGCGGTCCGTCACCAGCACGATCTCCGCCCCCTGCTCGCGCGCCATCTCGGCCACCTGCAAGACCGCGTTTTCATAGCGGCGGATGTCGAAGACCAAAAGCACATCGCCCGCCTGCATCTCCAGCAGCGCGGGCGGCCAGGTCGCCGAATTGTCCGACAGCAAGGTCACTTCGGGCCGGATCGCCGCCATCAGCGAGGCGAAGTAATCGGCCAGGGCATGGGTGATCCGCCCGCCCAGCGCAAAGACCCGCCGCGACGGGTCGGCGAGCAGCGCCACCACCGCATCGAACTCCCCCGGGTCGATCTGGTTCAGCGTCGCCTGCAGATTGGCCACCACCGCCTCGGCGAAACGGGTCAGCACATGGCCCGAGGGCACCGCCCCCGCCCGCGTCGCCTGCTTGGTGATCGGCGTCACCAGCATCGCCTCGACCTCGCCACGCAGACTGCCCTGGAAATCCGGGTAGCCCTTGTACCCCAGCTTCTGCGCCAGCCGCACCACGGTCGGCGTCGAGACCTGCGCCGCCCGCGCCAGCTGGGTGATCGAGCCCAGCGCCGCCACCGGGTAATGCGACAGGATATGCGTCGCCAATTGCCGCTCGGCCCGGGTGAGCGTGGGCAAGGCCGTGCGCAACTGGTCATCAAGGGTCATATCGGGCTCCTCTGAAACCATCGTAACAGGAAACGCCCAAAAGAAACAATCTTGACAGGGGCCGATCCGCAAGACAGCCTGAGCAAAAGAGGGAGACTCGTATGGCCAGTGCGGAAAGCTTTCCGCCCGTTGTGGAGAATGTCGGCGCGAAAGGCCGGCTGGTCTTGGTCTGCGAACATGCCTCGAACCATTTCCCGCAGCCCTGGGGCGACCTCGGCCTGACGCCCGAGCAGCGGGCCGCCCATATCGCCTGGGACCCGGGCGCGCTGCAGGTCGCGCGCGGCCTTGCGCAGCGGCTGGACGCCGTGCTGATCCATGCCCCGGTCAGCCGCCTGATCTATGACCTGAACCGCGCGCCGGACATGAAGGGCGCGATGCCCGCCCGGTCGGAAATCCACGACATCCCCGGCAATGCCGCGATCCCCCCCGAGGAGCGCGCCGCGCGGACCCGGGCGGTCTACCTGCCCTGGACGAACGGGCTGCACAACCTGCTGGCGACGCGCATCGCGCTTGGCCTTGCCCCCGTCGTGGTGACGGTCCATTCCTTCACCCCCATCTTCCACGGCCGCCCCCGCGCCGTGGAATTCGGCGTGATCCATGACGCCGATGCCAGCCTCGCCGTCGCGATCCTCGGGGCCGCGCACAAGCTGACGCGGCTGAACGTCGAACTGAACTCGCCCTATTCCGCCGCCGATGACGTGACCCATACCCTGCGGCTGCAGGCAACGCCCTATGGCCTGCCCAATGCCATGCTGGAGATCCGCAACGACCTGATCTCCACCGCCGCCGCCGCCGAGCGGATGGCTGAGACGCTCGCCCCCGTCCTGAACATGGGGCTGACCGAAATCCAGAAGCAGGCGAAGGCGTCCTGAGGGCGCCCGCAAGACCTGCCGCCTTGAAGCCCGAAAAGGGCCAAACCAACAGGAGAACCCCGGACATGCCCGGCAATCTGACACTCGACCAATTGAAAGACCTCGTGGATGCGGGGACCATCGACACCGTTCTCGTCGCGGGGGTGGATATGTGGGGCCGCCTCGTCGGCAAGCGCTTTCACGCCGCTTTCTTCGTCGATGGCGGCTGGAAAGAGACCCATTGCTGCGATTACCTGCTGACCGTCGACCAGGACATGAACACGGTGCAGGGCTATAAAAGCTCCAGCTGGGTGACGGGCTACGGCGACTACGTGATGAAGCCCGACATGGCCACCCTGCGCCGCATTCCCTGGCTGGAGGGGACGGCGCTGGTGCTGTCGGACCTTCTGGACCACCACACCCATCAGGAAGTGCCGCATTCCCCCCGCGCCATCCTGAAGGCCCAGGTGGCCCGGGCGCGCGCCCTGGGGTTCAACCCGATGATGGCGACCGAGCTGGAGTTCTATCTCTTCGAGAACTCCTACGAAAACCTGCGCGATGGCGGGCTGAAGGCCCTGCACCCGGTCAGCGCCTATAACGAGGATTACCACATCTTCCAGACCACCAAGGAAGAGGGAGTGATGCGGGCGATCCGCAACGGCCTTTACGGCGCGGGAATCCCGGTCGAAAACTCCAAGGGCGAGGCGGATGCGGGCCAGGAAGAGGTCAACTACAAGTATTCCGACGCTTTGGACACCGCCGACAACCATTCGATCCTGAAGAATGGCGTGAAGGAGATCGCCTGGTCCAAGGGCAAGTCGGTCACCTTCATGGCGAAATACGACACGAAGAAGGCCGGGTCTTCCAGCCACATCCACCAAAGCCTGTGGAGCCTGGACGGTCAGGCCTCCTTCGCCGATCCGGGGGCCGAACATGGCATGTCGGAGGTGATGCGCCATTACCTGGCAGGCCAGCTGCACCACGCCCGCGACATCACGGCTTTCCTGGCGCCTTATGTCAACAGCTACAAGCGCTTCTGCGTGGGCCTCTTTGCGCCGACCAAGGCGGTCTGGTCTTCCGACAACCGCACCGCGGGTTTCCGCGTCTGCGGCGAGCATACCAAGGCGGTGCGCGTCGAATGCCGCATCCCGGGTTCGGACGTGAACCCCTATCTCGCCTGCGCGGCCCTGCTGGCCGCGGGTCTGGACGGGATCGAGCAGAAGATGCCGCTGGAACCGGAGCTTTCGGGCGACATGTATGCCGCCAAGGGCATCCGCGAAATCCCCAAGACCCTGCGCGAGGCGGCGGTGCTGATGAACGGCTCCGCCATGCTGCGCAAGGCCTTCGGCGATGACGTGGTGGACCACTATCACCACGCAGCCCAATGGGAGATCGCCGAGACCGACCGCGTGGTGACGGATTTCGAACTGCAACGCGGCTTCGAGAGGGCATGAGGTAGGGCGGGATTGATCCTGCCTCGCCCACAAAACGGCGGTATAAATCCAGCCCTACGGATAAGACGATGTAACCGATCCAACTGATATCCCCGGTCGATGGCCGGGTTTATGCCGAAAGGGTGCCGCTGACGCCCGAGGCGGCTTCGGCCGCCGTGGCACGGGCGCGGGCGGCGCAGAAAGCCTGGGCCGCCCGGCCCCTGGCCGAGCGCATCGCGCTGGTGAAGGCGGGCGTGACGCGGCTGAACGAGATGAAAGAGCAGGTGGTCACCGAGGTCGCCTGGCAGATGGGCCGCCCGGTGCGGTATAACGAATTCGGCGGGGTGAACGCCCGCACCGATTACATGGCCGAGATCGCCGCCGAGACCCTGGCGCCCAAGGTCGTCGAGGACTCGGCCGCCTTCCGCCGCTACCTCGCGCGCGAGGCTCTGGGCGTCGTCTTCATCATCGCGCCGTGGAATTACCCCTACCTGACCACGATCAACACGCTGGTTCCGGCCCTGATCGCCGGGAACACGGTCGTGTTGAAGCACGCCAGCCAGACCCTGCTGGTGGGTGAGCGTCTGGCCGAGGCCTTCCATGCCGCGGGCGTGCCCGAGGATGTCTTCCAGAACGTGGTGCTGGACCATGCCACGACCGAAGGCCTCATCAAGGCCCGCGCCTTCAACTTCGTGAACTTCACCGGCAGCGTGGCCGGCGGCCAGGCCATCGAGCGCGCCGCGGCCGGCACTTTCACCCCCTTGGGGCTGGAGCTCGGCGGCAAAGACCCGGGCTATGTCCGCGCCGATGCCAACTTGGATGCCGCAGTCGACACGCTGATGGACGGCGCGCTCTTCAACGCGGGGCAGTGCTGCTGCGGGATCGAGCGGATTTACGTCCACGAGAGCCTCTATGACGCCTTCGTCGAAAAGGCCGCCGCCTGGGCCAAGGCTTTGACGCTCGGCAACCCGTTCGACAGCGACACGACGCTTGGGCCGATGGCGCATGAGCGCTTCGCCAAGGTCGTGCGCGACCATGTGGCCGAGGCTTTGTCCAAGGGTGCCAAGGCCTTGATCGACCCGAAGGACTTCCCCAAGGACGGCGGCGCCTATGTGATGCCGCAGGTGCTGGTGGATGTCGATCACTCGATGAAGGTGATGATGGAGGAAACCTTCGGGCCCGTCGTCGGCATCATGAAAGTGTCGTCGGACGAGGAAGCCATCCGCCTGATGAACGATTCGCCCTATGGCCTGACGGCCTCGATCTGGACGCAGGATTACGACACCGCCGCCCGGATCGGCGCGCAGATCGAGACCGGCACGATCTTCATGAACCGCGCCGATTACCTCGACCCGGCTCTGTGCTGGACGGGCTGCAAGGACACCGGGCGCGGGGGCTCGCTGTCTTACCTCGGCTATATGTCGGTCACTCGGCCGAAATCCTATCACTTGAAGAAGGTGTGACATGACCCATAGCGTTCCCAACCGGAACTGGAACTACCCGACCGCCATCAAGTTCGGCGTCGGCCGCATCGCCGAGCTGGCCGAGCATTGCCAGGCCGCGGGCATCAAGAAGCCCCTCTTGGTGACCGACAAGGCGCTGGCAAGCCTGCCGATCACCACGGCGGCACTGGATGTGCTGGAAAAGGCGGGCCTCGGCCGCGCGGTGTTCTCGGAGGTCGATCCGAACCCGAACGAGAAGAACATGGCCGACGGCATCGCGGTTTATCTCGCGGGCGGGCATGATGGGGTCGTGGCCTTTGGTGGGGGCTCGGGGTTGGACCTCGGCAAGATGATCGCGCTGATGGCGCATCAGCGCAAAGACCTGAGCGTCTGGGATCTGGAGGATGTCGACGACTGGTATACCCGCGCCGATACGTCGAAGATTGCCCCCATCGTCGCGGTGCCGACCACCGCCGGGACGGGGTCGGAAGTGGGGCGGGCGGGGGTTCTGACGAATTCCGTCAGCCACAAGAAGAAGATCATCTTCCACCCGTCCCTGATGCCGAAGATCACCATCTGCGACCCGGGCCTGACCGTGGGGATGCCGCGCTTCATCACCGCAGGCACCGGCATGGACGCGCTGGCCCATTGCCTGGAGGCTTACAGCAGCCCCTTCTACCACCCGATGTCCCAAGGCATCGCGCTGGAGGGGATGCGGCTGGTCTTCGAGAACCTGCCGAAGGTCTATGACAATCCGAATGACCTCGACGCCCGCGCGCATATGATGTCGGCTGCGGCCATGGGCGCGGTGGCCTTCCAGAAGGGTCTGGGGGCGATCCATTCCCTCAGCCACCCGATCGGGGCGGTCTACAACACCCATCACGGCACGACCAATGCCGTCGTCATGCCCATGGTCCTGGACTTCAACCGTCACGTCATCGAGGACCGGATCGCGGCGGCGGCGGCCTATCTGGGCTTCAAAGGCTTCGACGGGTTCAAGGCGGCGGTGATGGAGCTGCGGGCCAAGCTGAACATCCCCGCCAACCTGACCGCGCTTGGCGTGCAGGCCAAGGATCTCGACATGCTGACGGAATACGCGCTGGAAGACCCGTCCTGCGGCGGTAACCCCGTGGTGATGACGCGCGAAAACACCCGTGCGCTGTTCGACGCCTGCATGTAGCATCGCCTCGTCCGGCAGGGGGCACGCCCACTCTGCCGGACGACCTTTACGCGAGGCCTAGGCATGGTGCAGCACATTTCCACCCAGATCGCGGTGATCGGCGCGGGGGTCGTCGGCCTGGCGATTGCCGAGGCGCTTTGTGCCGAGGGGCTGGAGGTCGTGCTGATCGACCCCGAGGCGCCGGGCTCTGGCGCGAGCTATGGCAATGCCGGCACGATTGCCGATTATGCGGTGATGCCGGTGGGCTCGCCGGATGTGCTGCGGAACCTGCCGTCGCTGCTGTTCAACCGCAATTCGCCGCTCGCGATCCGGCCCGGGGCGCTGGGGGCTCTGGCGCCCTGGCTCTTGCGCTTTGCGCGCCAGAGCCTGCCGGGGGCGACACGGCGGAATGCCCAGGCCCTGGCCGGGCTGTTGGAGGGCGCCAAGACGCTTTGGGGCGATCTGGCCGCGCGGATCGGGGGGCTGGACCTGATGCGCGGGGAGGGCTGCCTTTAGCTGTATGAGACCGAACGGGCGATGAAATCGGTCGAGCGCGACCTGGCCTTTCGCCATGCGCTGGGGGTCGAGGTCGAGCTGATCGACGACCGTGGCCTGTCGCAGCTGGAGCCGGGGCTGCAGGGCATGGCGGGCGCCGCCTGGTTTCCGAACGCGGTTTTCCTCTCGGACCCCGGCGCGATGGTGCAAAGGCTGGCGCAGGCGGCGCTGCAATATGCCGGGCTTCTGACGGCGCGGGTCGACCGGCTGACGCGGCAATTCGACGGGCTGCTCTTGGAGGGCGAGGAGTTCAAGCTCCATGCCAAACAGGTGGTGCTGGCGGCAGGCGCCCATTCGCGGGCGCTGGCGAAGATGGCGGGCGATGCGGTGCCGCTGGACACCGAGCGCGGCTATCACCTGGAATTCGACATGGACCGGCCCTTGTTGAACCGCCCCTGCTGCCCGACCGCGCGGGGGTTCTACCTGTGCCCGATGACGGGGCGGCTGCGGGTCGCGGGCACGGTGGAGCTGGGCGGGCTGACCGCGCCGCCCTCGGGTCACCGGCTGGAGCGGCTCTTGGACGGCGCGCGCTCGGTCTTTCCGCATCTGGGCGAGCCCGACCGGACCTGGATGGGCTTTCGCCCCTCGATCCCCGATTCGCTGCCGGTGATCGGGGCGTCGAAAGCCGGGGGAGATGTGATCCATGCCTTCGGCCATGGCCATATCGGGCTGACGCTCGCCCCGGTGACGGCGCAGATCGTGACCGACCTGGTGCGGGGCCGCGCGCCCTCTCGCGACATGTCCGCCTTCCGCGCGGATCGGTTCTGAGAGGCGATTTTTCGCCGAAAAATCGGGGCTTAGGCCATGGCCTCGCGCCAGTGGCGGCGGCAGAGGCTGACATAGGTCTCGTTGCCGCCGATCTGCACCTGCTCGCCCTCTTTCAGCGCCCGCCCATCCGGCCCACGGCGGATGACCATCGTGGCCTTCTTGCCGCAATGGCAGATGGTGCGCACTTCGCGCATCTCGTCGGCCCAGGCCAGAAGCGCGGCCGAGCCCGGGAAGAGGTTGCCCTGGAAATCCACGCGCAGCCCGTAACACATGACCGGCACGCCGAGGTCGTCGACGGCGCAGGCCAGTTGCCAGACCTGGGCCTTGGACAGGAATTGCGCCTCGTCGATGAAGATGCAGTCGACGCGGCCCTCGGCCAGGCGGGTCTTGATCTTGGCGAACAGGTCTTCGCCGGGTTCGAACGTGTCGGCGGGTTCGCCGATGCCGATGCGGCTGGCGATGCGGCCCTCGCCGGCGCGGCGGTCGAATCGGGCGGTGACGAGATAGGTGACCATGCCGCCTTCGCGATAGTTGTGCGAAGCTTGCAACAGCAGGGTCGATTTGCCTGCGTTCATCGTCGAATAGTGGAAATAGAGCTTGGCCATGGCCGCGCTTTACCCCACCCTGACGCCCAGCTGCAAGAGCATGGGACGGGTCCGCCAAACCCGATCTGCGAGACTACGGCCCCGGCGGACCCCCACCCAACACCGGAAAGACCCGGCCACTCGCACATTCCCGAACATCGGGACACCTTTCTACATGACAAATCTTTAGTTCCTGATTAATGGGAAAAGTTGCGGGAATTTCCCGCGCCCTCAAGGGTCAAGGACATGTCGGTCGAAGGTTACCTGAAGAAACACGCCGAGGCGCTGGTCAAGGATGTCGGCATCGAGGCCGCTTGTGCGCTGACCGGCAAGTCGAAGGCCACGCTCGGCCGCTATTACTCCGACCAGGACGAGCATGGCGACCGTTTCATGCCGGTGGATGTGGTGGCGCAGCTGGAAGCCGCGGCGCGGTTCCCGCATGTGACGGCTGCCCTGGCCGATCTGCGCGGGATCACGCTGAGCTATTCGGTGGAAAAGCGCAATGCGACCTCGGGCGGGGTGAACCAGGACGTGGTGCTGCTGGCGCAACGCTTCGCCCAGCTGATGGCGGAATACAACATCGCGATCGAGGACGGGAAGATCTCGCCCAACGAGGCCAAAAGGCTGATGAAAGAGACGCTGGCCTTGCAGGAGGTTCTGCTGACGATGAAGCTGAACCTGGAACAGGGGATGTAACGGCCCCGGTCGAAAAAGGCGCCCCGCGGGGCGCCTTTTCGTTTGGTCAGCGCGCCTTGCGTTGGGGGGCCTGGGCGCCGCCCGCGGGCCGGGCGGGCTTGGCGGCAGGCTTGGCGCCCGCCGGTTTCGCGGCGGGCTTGCCCTGCCAATGGTCGCGGCTTTGCCCGGGCTTGCCCGCGGGCTTGGCGCCTTGCGGGCGCGGCGGGCTGGAGGGACGGTTGCCGCCGCGGCCCTTGCCCTGCCCGGGCTTGGAGGGCGCCGCAGCCACGGCATCGGCCGACCAGGCCGCACCACCCACCACAGCGATGGTCTTCTTCAACAGCTTCTCGACGGCCTGCAGCTCTCCCATTTCGGAGGGCGAGACGAAGGAGGTCGCATTGCCCTCGGCCCCGGCGCGCGCGGTGCGGCCGATGCGGTGGACGTAGTTTTCCGGCACATTCGGCATGTCGTAGTTGTAGACATGGCGGACGCCCGGAATGTCGATGCCCCGCGCGGCGACATCGGTGGCCACCAGAACCTCAAGGCTGCCATCGCGGAACTCGGTCAGGGTGCGGTCGCGCTGGTTCTGGCTTTTGTTGCCATGGATGGACCCGGCCTTGAAGCCCCAGGCGACCAGCAGCTTGTAGAGCTTTTCAGACCCGTGCTTGGTGCGGCCGAAGACCAGGGCCTGCTCGCCCGGGTGCTTTTTCAGATACTCTTCCAAGAGCTTGGCCTTGTCGCCATTGGGGATGTAATGCACCCCCTGCACGATCTTGTCGGCCGGCTTGCCGGGGGGCGCCACCTGCACCTTGACCGGGTTGCGCAGATAGGTCTCGGCGATTTCGCCGATATCGGCGGGCATCGTGGCCGAGAACAGCATGGTCTGGCGCTTTTGCGGGATGAAGCGGGCGATCTTGCGCAGCGCATGGATGAAGCCCATGTCCAGCATGTGGTCGGCCTCGTCCAGCACGAGGTAGCCGCAATCCTCCAGCGTCACGTCGCCGCGGTCCAGAAGGTCGATCAGGCGGCCAGGGGTGGCCACCAGCACATCCGAGCCGCGCTTCAGCCGCTCGGCCTGTTTCAGGATCGAGGCGCCGCCGACCACCATGGTGATCTTGACGGCGGTGCCCTTGGTGAAGGCCATCAGGTTTTCGGAGATCTGGGAAACCAGCTCGCGCGTCGGCGCCAGGATCAGGGCGCGGACATGCTTGGGTTTCGGCGGGTGGCCGATGTCCAGCAGGCGATGCGCCAGGGGGAGCCCGAAGGCCGCGGTCTTGCCGGTGCCGGTCTGGGCGAGACCCATCAGGTCGGCGCCCTTCATCAGATGGGGGATCGCCTGGGCCTGGATCGGCGTCGGCGTGGTCAGGGAAGTCGCTTCCAGCGCCTTCAAAAGTTTCGGCGAAAGGCCGAGTTCGGCAAAAGTGGTCATGTGACACCATCGCAAAAGGGACAAACGCCCTCGGCAGCGGAACCCCCGCTGCCCGTGCGCCTGCAGGTGCCCCTGCGTGATGGTGGGAACCGTGTCCGGGCCTTTCAGGTGCTCACGCGGCACGGGCTTCGGACCCGTGGCAGATGGGCGCAAAAACCCGGTTTGTCAAGGCCGGATATAGGGCGTTCAGTCGATGATGGCCGAGCCGTCGGCGGGCAGCCGCGCCAGGGCGGCCCGCATCGCCTCTACCTGCGCGGGCGGATGGCCCTGCCAGCCCGTCACCTCGGCCAGCACCCGCAGGGGCGCGCGCGAGCGGCAAGACAGCGTCGGATTGCCGGGAAACTTCTTGTCGGTGACATTGGGGTCATCCTCCAGCGGCCCGGTGGGTTCGACCAGATAGATACGTCCCGGCCCCTTGCCCTTCGCGAGCTCCGCCCCCCAGATCGCGGCATCCAGCGTGGCGGTGCAATAGACC
>CAMFIX010000053.1 GCA_945952425.1 uncultured Pseudorhodobacter sp.
CGACCGACCTTCTCCCCCAGGGGACGCGGCTCTTCTGGCGGGCCGAGGCGCTCAGCGATGGGGCCGAAGTGCTGGATGCGACCTGGGAGGGCCGGGCGCCGGCCCCGACCGAGGGGCGGATGGTCGTGCTGATCCGCACCTTCGGCCGCACCCGCGCGGTGCAGGCCCTGATGCGGCAGCTGAACGAACAGTCGCGCGGCTCGGGCCTGGTGTCGGTCCTGTCGAATTTCTTCTTCGTGATCTACGACGCCTCGCCCGGGGTCGACGATGAAACCTATGCCGATCTCGCGCAGTTCGAACGGCTGCGGAGTTTCGTTCTGACCGGCCCCAACCTCGGCGGCGGCGGCAATATGAGCGTGGAACTTTTGTTGCTGCACAAGGCCTTGCAGGCCTCTGGCGTGGTGGTGAACGAGCTTTTGCTGACCGATGACGACGTGCAGCTCTCGCTGGAAACCCTGGTGCGCAACTGGGGGGCGACGCTGTTCCGTCGCGACAATGCCTTCCACACCCTGCCGGTCTTCACCCTGTCGGAGCCGCGCGAGATCTGGGAGGACGGCGCCTTCTGGGGCCGCTTTACCGCCGAGCATCCCGACCCCAACCGCGGCTCTCTCTCGCCGCGGCTTTTGCGGCATCGCAAGGTCTTCAAGGGAGCCGACCATCTGGACGAGATGGCGCGGCTGCACCATGCCGAGTATTCGACCTTCATCTTCCTGTCGATGCCGATGGGGCGGCTGTCGGAAATCGGCTTCCCGGCCGCGTTCTTCCTGCGCGGCGACGATATCGAATTCAACCTGCGCCATGCTGCGCAAGGCGGGATTACCGTTTCGAATCCGGGGCTTGCCGGTTGGCACGAGCCCGGGCATTCCTATGCGCAGGAATATCTGTCGATCGCGCATGGCACGATCGTCAACATGGCTTACGGCCAGACGACGCCCAACGACCTCTGCAGCTTTTTCCTGACACGGGCGCAGGCGCATCTGTCGGTCGGCGATGTCGCGGGGCTGACGGTCTATGCCGAGGTTCTGGGCGACCTGATCGCGGGCGACCGGCTGATGAGCGACGAGTTCGCCACCCATTCGCTGGCCCTGATCGCGCGCTTCCGCAGCTTTGAACAGGCGTTTTCCTTCATGCCGGACGAGCTGGTGCAAACCCTGGTCGAGGCCGCCGCGCGGCGCAACCAGCGCACCGCCGTCGTGCCTTACCTCTACATGGAACCGCAGGCGCCCGATCAGCCGCTGGTCAAGGTCGTCCTCGGCCAGCCCTTCACCGGCAAGCGCTGCGTCTATGACCCGCGCGACCCCGAAAGGATGGTCGCGCTCGCCACGGTCGCCGGGCGGCTTTACGCCGCTCTGGCCGATTTCGCCGGCAATTTCGACCATTGGCGCGACCATTATGCCGAAAGACTGATGGCCTCGACCGGGCCGGAGTTCTGGGAAAAGGTCGCGGCGCCCTTGGCCTTCCGGGTGCTTCTGCAGCGGTGAATTCCCTTTCGCCGCAAGATCGGCTAAGCCCGTTGCAAACAGCAGCGGGATCAGCCCTTGACCATCCATCTTCATCAGAACGACCTGCCCGACGGGCTTGACCTCGGCCCCATCGTCGCCATCGACACCGAGACGATGGGCCTTGACCCGCGGCGCGACCGGCTGTGCGTGGTGCAGCTGTCGGCCGGCGACGGGCATGCGCATCTGGTCCAGATCGCCAAGGGGCAGACCTCGGCGCCGAACCTTCAGCGCTTGCTGACCGACCCCAAGGTCTTGAAACTCTTCCATTTCGGTCGCTTCGACGTGGCTGCGATGCAAAAGGCCTTCGGCGTGCGCACCGCGCCCGTCTGGTGCACCAAGATCGCCGCCAAGCTGATCCGCACCTTCACCGACCGGCATGGGCTGAAATACCTGCTGGCGGAGCTTGTCGGCGTCGATGTCTCCAAGGCGCAGCAGACCTCGGATTGGGGCGCCGCCCAATTGACCGAGGCGCAGAAGGAATATGCAGCTTCGGACGTGCTTTATCTGCACAAGTTGAAGGATGCGCTGGAGGCGGTACTGATCCGCGAAGACCGGCTGGATCTCGCGCAGCGCTGTTTCGACTTCTTGCCGACCCGGGCCGAGCTGGACCTTCTGGGCTGGGACGAGCCGAATGACCTCTTCCACCACTGACCTTCTCGCCACCGCGCGGCGCGTCATCGCCACCGAGGCAGAGGCGCTGGTCGCACTTTCCGCCAGCCTTGACGGCGCCTTCACGGCAGCGGTCGACCTGATCCTGCAGTCCCGCGGAAGGGTGATCGTCTCGGGCATGGGCAAGTCGGGGCATATCGCGCGCAAGATCGCGGCGACCTTTGCCTCGACGGGGACGCCCGCGCAGTTCGTGCATCCGGCCGAGGCCTCCCACGGCGACCTTGGCATGGTGACCGAGGGCGATGTCGCGCTGGTCCTGTCGAATTCCGGCGAGACGCCGGAGCTTGCCGACCTTCTCGCCCATACCCGGCGCTTCGACATACCCTTGATCGGTGTCGCCTCGCGCGCCGACAGCGCCTTGATGCGCAATGCCGATGTGGCGATCCTGCTGCCCCCGGCGCCCGAGGCCTGCCAGACCGGGATCGTGCCGACGACTTCGACCACGATGACGCTGGCCCTGGGCGATGCGCTTGCCATCGCCTTGATGGAACACAGGAAATTCACGCCCGAGCATTTCCGCGTCTTTCATCCCGGCGGCAAGCTGGGCGCGAAACTCTTGAAGGTGCGCGACCTGATGCACAAAGACCTGCCGCTGATCGACACCGGGCGCCCGATGTCTGAGGCGCTGATCACCATCAGCCGGCATGGGTTCGGCGTGGTAGGGGTGACGGAGAACGGCACGCTCACCGGCATCATCACCGACGGCGACCTGCGGCGGCATATGGACGGGCTCTTGTCCCATACCGCCGGTCAGGTGATGACGCCCAATCCCCGCACGATCAAGCCCGACGCCCTGGCCGAACAGGCCTTGGCCATGATGAACGACCGCAAGATCACCTGCCTTTTCGTCAAGGATACAGAGGCTTGCGGCATCCTGCACATTCACGACCTGCTCCGCGCCGGGGTGGTGTGACATGGCCGCGGCGCGGATCGACAATTTCCATTCGCGCCTGGTCCTGTGGCTGAAAATCGCCTTGCCGCTGGTGGCTTTGGGCCTCTTGGCGACCCTCTTCCTGCTGGGCCGCACGGTGCGGCCCGAAGATGCGATTCCCTATGCGACCGTCGATGTCGAAGACCGCCTGCGCGAGCCGCGGCTGACCCAGCCGGCTTACGAGGGCATGACCTCGGACGGCTCGGCCCTGACGATCAAGGCGGCGGAGGCGCGGCCGGGGGTTCCGGGCTCGACCAATGCCGGGCAGGCGACCGCGCTGTCGGCGCTGCTGGAGATGCCGGGCGGCGGCAATGCCACGATGATGTCCGGCGCCGGGCGGCTCGATTCGGCCGGGCAGAGGGTGGTGCTGACCGATGGGGTCAGCCTGACCTCCTCGACCGGCTACCGGCTGACCATGCCGGGGGTGACGGTCGGGCTGAACCAGACCGATGTGACCAGCCAGGGTGCGGTTCTGGCCTCGGGGCCCTTGGGCCGGATCGAGGCGGGGGGGATGCATCTGGGGCAGGATGCCGCCGGGGGCTATCTTCTGGATTTCACCGGCGGGGTCCGGCTGATATACCTGCCGCCAAAGGGGAATTGAGATGCGTCTGGCGGTTTTGATCCTGAGTTTGCTGCCCTTCGCCGCCTTTGCGGATCAGACCGGGGTGACCTTGGGCGGCCTGAAGGCCGATCCCGAGGCGGCGGTCGAGGTGACCTCGGACCGGCTCAGCATCAACCAGAAGGACGGGTTCGCGGTCTTTGAAGGCCAGGTCGTGGTCAAGCAGGGCACGATGAAGCTGACCGCGGCCAAGATCGAGGTCAATTACGGCGCCGATGGCAAGACCATCGACAAGATGGTGGCGACGGGCGGCGTGCAGCTGGCGGCGGGCACCGATGCGGCCTCGGCCGATCAGGCGACCTATGCGCCGGGCCGGTCGGGGCTGGTGATGACCGGCAATGTCCTCTTGACGCAAGGGGGGGCGACGATCGCCGGGCAGAAGCTGGACCTGGACCTGAAGACCGGCCTCGGCCAGATGGAGGGCCGCGTGACAACGACCTTCGCCCCCAAGGCAAAGGGCGGCTGATGGTTCAGGTCATCGAGGGCTCTGGCGGGCTGGCGGTCCGCAACCTGCGGAAAAGTTACAAAAAACGGCTGGTGATCCGCGATGTCTCGCTGGACCTGGCGCGCGGCGAGGTCGTGGCGCTCTTGGGCCCCAACGGCTGCGGCAAGACGACGACGTTTTATTCCATCGCGGGTCTGGTGCAGCCCGAAGGCGGCCAGGTTCTGATCGACGGCCGCGAGGTGACCGGCCTGCCGATGTATCGCCGCGCCCGTTTGGGCATCGGCTATCTGCCGCAGGAAATGTCGATCTTCCGGGGGCTTACGGTCGAAGAGAACATCCTCGCCGTGCTGGAAATCGCCGAGCCCGACCGTCTGCGTCGGCGCGAACGGCTGGAGGAGCTTTTGTCGGAGTTCTCCATCGACCACATCCGCCGGGCGCCCGCGATGGCGCTGTCCGGGGGCGAGCGGCGCCGGGCCGAGATCGCCCGCTGCCTCGCCGCCAACCCGCTTTACCTGCTTTTGGACGAGCCCTTCGCGGGCGTCGATCCGATTGCCGTCGCCGAAATCCGCCACCTGGTGCATGACCTGAAATCCCGCGGCATCGGCGTGCTGATCACCGATCACAACGTCCGCGAGACGCTGGAGATCGTCGACCGCGCCTATATCCTGCACGACGGCCAGGTGCTGAAATCGGGCACCGCGGACGAGATCGTGCATGACGACATGGTGCGCCGCGTTTACCTCGGCGAGAATTTCCGCATCATCTGACAGTTTCGTAACCGCTTGTTGACAACTCGCTGGCCTGATCCCCAAATGAGAGGGATGAACGCAGGCACCGCCAGACCTCGGCAGACCATTGCGGCCCCCAAGGGGGCACCGCTTCTGGTCGGCGGTGTGCACGCAATCCCCCGGAATTTCGACCCGAATCCCGCAGCCGCGGGCCGGGTTTCATCGCAGAGGAGGCAAACATGCGGTATCAGATCTCTGGCAAGCAAATCGACATCGGCGACGCGCTCCAGACCCATGTGAAGGCGGAAATCGGCGAGATCATCGAAAAATATGCGCAAAGGCCGACCGATGCGCATGTGGTGTTCTCGAAGGCCGGGCACGAACATGTGTGCGAGGCGACGATCCACCTGTCGACCGGGCTGACCGCGCAGGCCAAGGGCCATTCCTCTGAAATTTACGCCGCTTTCGAGTCGTGCCGCGAAAAGATGGACAAGCAGATGCGCCGCTACAAGCGCCGGCTGCGCAATCACCACAATACCCGCACGACGCCTGTTGAGTTCGGCATGGGCTCCTCCTATATCCTCGCGCCGAGCGAAGAGCCGGAGGATGCCGATCAAGAGGCCCTGCAGCCCGTCATCGTGGCCGAGATGGAGACGCGAATCTCCACGCTTTCGGTCGGCGAGGCGGTGATGCAGATGGAGCTGACCGGGCAGAAATTCCTGATCTTCCGCAACGAGAAGGGCGGCGGGGTCAATGTCGTGCATGTCCGCGAGGACGGCAATATCGGCTGGATCGACCCCAACAACGGGATATAAGCGCCGGCCAGACCGGGCGAGCAGGTGACGATGGAACTCTCCAAGCTGTTGATTCCGGGCGCGGTCCGGGTGATCGGTCAGTTGACCGGCAAAAAGCGCCTGTTCCAGGAGCTTGGGGAAATCGCCGCGCAAGCCTATGGGCTGAACGCCTCGGCCGCGACCGACGGCCTGCAGGAACGCGAGAGCCTGGGGCCCACGGGCGTGGGCCACGGGATCGCGCTGCCCCATGCGCGGCTGGACGACATCGACCGGATCGTCGCCGTCTTCCTGCGCATGGAAAAGCCGCTGGATTATGATTCGGTCGACCGCCAGCCGGTCGACCTGGTCTTCGGCCTTTTTGCGCCGAAGGATTCCGGGGTCGAGCATCTGAAGGCCCTGGCGCTGGTCAGCCGCACGATGCGCGACGCCGGCATCTGCGCGAAACTCCGCGCGAACACCGACACGGCCAAGCTGCACGCGATCCTGACCGAGGCGCGCCCGACGCAAGCCGCCTGATTTTCGCAGAACATCAGGCGCCTACAGCAAGAGCCCCACCGCAAGCCCCAAAGCGCCCGCCAGGCCAGCCGCCCCAATCGCCCAGCCGTGGCGCCGCGGCGGGGCCGCTTTCGGCGTGCTTTGGGCGATCAGCGCATCCTCCACCAGCTTCGGCAGCTTGGGCCCGAACCGCGCCAGAACCTGCAGCGTCAGGGCGATGTCGCGCAAAGCCGCCATCGGCCCGACATGGCCGCGGACGTAATCTTCCACCACCGGCCGCGCCACCTGCCAGATGTTGATATTGGCATCCAAGGACCGCGCCACGCCCTCGACCACCACCATCGTGCGCTGCAGCAGGATCAGCTCGGTCCTGGTCTGCATCCCGAAACGTTCGGTGACTTCAAAGAGATAGGCCAGAAGCTTGGCCATCGAGATGCGGTTGGCCTCCATCCCGAAGATGGGCTCTCCGACCGCACGCAGCGCCATGGCAAAGGCCTCGACATCGCGGTCGGCGGGGACGTAACCGGCCTCGAAATGCACCTCCGCCACGCGGCGATAGTCGCGGCGGATGAAGCCATAGAGGATCTCGGCATAGACCCGGCGCGTATAGGCATCGATGCGGCCCATGATGCCGAAGTCATAGACGATCAGGTCGCCATTCGCCGCGGCCTTCAGGTTGCCCTGGTGCATATCGGCGTGGAAGAACCCGTCGCGCAGGGCGTGGGTCAGGAAGGTCTGCAGTACGCGCGCGCCAAGCGCCACCCGGTCGATCCCCGCAGCGTCCAGCCCGGCAAGGTCGGCCAGGTTGATCCCCTCGGCCCAGCCCATGGTCAAGACCTCGCGCCCCGAGAGCCGCCACAGCGGCTCGGGCGCCTCTATCCCCTTGTCGTTCTTGGTATTCGCGAGGAATTCCGAGGCCGAAGAGGCCTCCAGCCGCAGGTCGAGCTCGGCCATCACCACGCCTTCGAAATGCGCCACCACATCCATCGGCCGCAAGCGGCGGGTCGAGGGCAGGATGGCTTCGAAAAGCCGGGCCGAGAAGTAAAAGGCGTCGATGTCCTTGCGGAAGGCCCGGCCGATCCCGGGGCGCAGCACCTTGACCGCGACCAACCGCCCGGTGTCGGCCAGGCGCGCCCGGTGGACTTGCGCGATCGAGGCCGCGGCGACCGGGTCGGAGAATTCGGAAAACAGCGCCTCGACCGGCTGCCCAAGTTCGGCCGCGACAATGGCGCGAGCCTCTGCGGTCGGGAAGGCAGGCAGTTGATCCTGAAGGTATTTCAGCTGCTCGGCCATTTCTTCGCCGACGATGTCGGGCCGGGTCGAGAGGATCTGGCCGAACTTGATATAGGCGGGCCCCAGCGCGGTGATCGCCCGCGTGACCGGCGGCAGGGCAGGGTCGCCCCGCAGCCCCAGCCATTTGAAGGGCCAGCCCAGCGTGCGGACCAGCGCGCGCAGCTGCCAGGGCGCGCCGAAGCCCTCCAGAACGGCATCCATCGCCCCGGTGCGCTCGAACGTGGCGCCGGTGCGGATCAGGCGCAAAAGGTTGTGCGGCCCCCGCATCAGACCTTCCAGCCGGAGTGGAGCGCCGCGACCCCCATCGTCAGGTTGCGGTATTTCACCTGCTGGAAACCGGCCGTGCGGATCATGCCGGCAAAGGTCTCCTGGTCGGGGAATTTGCGGATCGATTCCACCAGGTATTGATAGCTGTCGCGGTCGCCCGTCACCAGCTTGCCCATCGCCGGGATGATGTTGAACGAGTAAAGGTCATAGACCTTCTGCATCATCTCGTTGGGGATCTGGCTGAACTCCAGCACCATCAGCCGCCCGCCGGGTTTCAGCGCCCGGAAGGCCTCGGCCAGCGCGTCTTGCACGCGGGTCACGTTCCGGATGCCGAAAGAGATCGTGTAGACGTCGAAGGAATTGTCCTTGAAGGGCAAGGCCATGGCGTCGCCCACGACCCAGGTCAGCGCCCGGGCGAGGCTTTCGGCCTCGGCCCGCTTCTGGCCCTCGATCAGCATGGATTCCGTCATGTCCAGCACCGTCGCCGTGGCTCCCGGTGCGCGGCCCAGGAAGCGGAAGGCCACGTCGCCCGTGCCGCCCGCGACGTCCAAGAGCTTTTGCCCCGGCCGCGGCGCCAGCCAATCCATCATCGCATCTTTCCACAGCCGATGGACGCCCCCCGACATCAGGTCGTTCATGATGTCGTATTTGCTGGCCACCCGGGTAAAGACGCCATGAACCAGCCCCGCCTTCTCGGTCTCCGGCACGGTCTGGTAGCCGAAATGCGTGGTCTGATCGGTCATGGCCCTTGCCCTTGCTTGGTTTCGTCCACCTTATAGGCGCGGGACGCCGCCGCCTCAACCAAGGGGGCGCCTCAACCGAGGGAATTATGCCGGAACTGCCAGAAGTCGAGACCGTTCGTCGCGGGTTGATCCCGGTGATGGAGGGGCGGCGGATCGTCAAGGCCCAGGTGAACCGCCCGGACCTGCGCTTTCCGCTGCCGGAGGCCATGGCAGACCGGCTGACCGGCGCCACCGTGCGCGCCCTGCGGCGGCGGTCGAAGTATATCCTGGCCGACCTGTCCACCGACGAGACGCTGCTGATTCACCTCGGCATGTCGGGGCGGATGCTGATTTCGGGGGCCGTCATCGGTGCCTTTCACCACCCCGTGCCGCTGAAGCACGACCATGTCGTCTTCGACATGGAGGGCGGGGCGCGGGTGACCTTCAACGACGCCCGCCGCTTTGGTGCGATGGACCTGATGCCCCTGGGCGCGGGCCACAAGCTCTTGGACGGGATCGGGCCAGAGCCCCTGTCGAACGACTTCCACGAGGGCTGGCTGGCCAGCCGTCTGAAGGGGGCGACGCCGATCAAGTCGGCGCTCTTGGATCAGAAGAATGTCGCGGGTCTCGGCAATATCTATGTCTGCGAGGTTCTGCACCGCGCCGGGATCGCGCCGACGCGGTTGGCGCGGGATGTCACCGCCGCGGAGGTCGCCCTTCTGGTGCCGACGATCCGCGCGGTGCTGACCGAGGCGATCGAGGCCGGCGGCTCGTCCTTGCGCGATTATCGCCAGGCGGATGGCGAGCTGGGCTATTTCCAGCACACGTTCCGCACCTATGACCGCGAGGGCCAGCCCTGCCTGACCTGCGCCACCCCCATCGCGCGGATCGTCCAGTCGGGACGCTCCTCGTTCTTTTGCCCGCATTGCCAGAGGTGACTTATGGACACGCTTCTTCTTGAACGCCACGACGCGGTCCTCTTGATCCGCCTGAACCGGCCCGAGGCGCTGAATGCGCTGAGCCGCAAGCTGATGGGGGAACTGGCGCGCGCGCTCGCCGAGGCGGAGGCGGATGCGGCTGTGCGCTGCATCGTGATCACGGGCTCGGAAAAGGCCTTCGCCGCGGGGGCCGATGTCAAGGAAATGGCGGGGATGAGCTATGCCGAAGTGGCGACGCTGGACCTTTACGGCCCGGAGGCCGAGGCCATCGGCCGGATCAGAAAGCCGCTGATCGCCGCCGTCTCGGGCTTTTGCCTTGGCGGCGGCTGCGAGCTGGCGATGATGTGCGACTTCATCCTCGCCTCGGAAACCGCGCGTTTCGGCCAGCCCGAGGTGAACCTCGGGATCAATGCGGGCATGGGGGGCACGCAGCGCCTGACCCGGCTGGTGGGCAAGGCGAAGGCGATGGAGATGAACCTGACCGGGCGGCTCATCGACGCCATAGAGGCCGAGCGGGCGGGGCTGGTGGCGCGGATCGTTCCGGGCGACGTGGTGGCCGAGGCGCTGAAGGTCGCGGCCGGGATCGCGGCGAAATCGGCGCTGGCGGTCAGGGCGGTGAAAGAATCGGTCAACCGCGCGCTGGAGCTGCCGCTCTCCGAAGGCCTGCGCTTCGAACGCCGTGCCTTCCATGCGGCCTTCGCGACCGAGGATCAGAAGGAGGGAATGCAGGCCTTCCTGGACAAACGCCCCGCCCGTTTCAAGGATTGCTGACGTTTCCCGGTTGACACGGCCCCGAGTCGCCATTAGGGACGCGGCCTTGAGACAAATCATCCGAAACGGACCCTACCCGATATGGCAAATACCGCCCAGTCCAAGAAGCGCGCCCGTCAGGCCGTCGCGCGTCAAGATGTGAACAAGGCGCGCCGTTCGCGGATTCGCACCTTCCTGCGCAAGGTCGAAGAGGCGCTGGCCTCCGGCAACCAAGACGCCGCCGCTGCCGCGCTGAAGTCGGCCCAACCGGAAGTGATGCGCGGCGTCACCAAGGGCGTGCTGCACAAGAACACCGTTGCTCGCAAGATCAGCCGCCTGAACCACCGCGTGAAGGCTCTGGGCGCGCAAGCGACCGCCTGAAACCGCAGGCCGTTGAATTCAAACGCACCCCTGAACCGGGGTGCGTTTTCTTTTGCCCTGCCTCTTTTCGTGCAGAAAAGCGCCACAGTTGCTCTTTTGCCAGAGGGGCGGGATTCGCTTCACCGGACCTCGTGTCAAGCGCAGAGTTCGGTTGAAACGGCGGAAGGCGGCTTGATAACTTGAGCCTGCGATTCACATCGACTTGGGGGACGACAGGGATTCTGGACCAGACACTTTGACCCTTGCTGCTGCCGCGACAGGGTCAGATCAAGAAAAAAGGTTCCAGATCAGTGCATTGGCAAGTCATAGCGGGCACAAGACCCGCGGATTCATTTCAGGCCGGCTGACCGCCGCGGCCTTTTGTGATGCCGATGCCCAAAAGCCGCCGACCGGGGAGACCCGGCCGGATAGCTTTTGGCCTTCCGGTCCGATGGGATCAGGGAAGACAACATGAAAGGCGGAGCCCCCCGGCTGCTCGGGGCGCGGGTTCCCGATACGGAAGACATGACGCAAGAGACTTGGGGACAGGCACGGGAAAAGCTGGTCGCTCGTTTGGGGCGGCACAATTACACCTCCTGGATCGAACCCCTGAAGCTCTCGGCCCTGGCATCGGGCGTGGCGCATTTCGAAGCGCCGTCGAGCTTCATCGGCAATTGGGTAAGCCGGAACTACAC
>CAMFIX010000054.1 GCA_945952425.1 uncultured Pseudorhodobacter sp.
ATCCTGCGCAGCGTGGTGCCGGGGGCCCCGGCGGCCTGGGTCGCAGCCTTGACGCGCTGGGGCACGCGGGGCCTGGCGCAGCTCGCCGCGCCTGCCGCGCGGCTGGCGGCCGAGGGCTTTGCCGTGCCCGTCGAGATGGCGACCGTGGTCGGCGGTCTGCTGCGCTTTTTCGCGGCCTGGCCGGAAAACCGCCGCATCTGGTTTACCGACGGCCAGCCGCCGCGGGCGGGCCAGCGCATCCGCTTTCCCGGCCTGGCCGCGACGCTGCAGGCGCTGATCGAGGCCGACCGGGCGGGGGCGGCGCGGGGTGGGCGGCTGGCCGGGCTGCAGGCGGCGGAGGCGCTGTTCTACCGCGGTGAGATCGCGGCGCAGATGGCGGATCACGTCGCGGCCGAGGGCGGCTGGCTGACCCGTGCCGACCTCGCCCGGCACCGCTGCCGGATCGAGGCGCCCGTGGCGGCGCGGGCCCTGGGCGGCACGCTCTTCACCTGCGGGCCCTGGTCGCAGGGTCCGGCGCTGGCGCTCGCCCTGCGCATCCATGCCGCCTGGGGCCTGCGTTCGGACGCCGAGCTGCACGGGCTGACCGCCGCCCTGGACCTGGCCCTGGCCGACCGCGAGGCGTTTTTCGGCGACCCGGATTTCGTCGATGTGCCGCTGGAGGCGCTGTTGTCGGATGCCTCCGTCGCGGCGCGGGCGGCGCTGATCGACCCCGACCGCGCCTTCGCCCGCCTGCCCCCGGCCAGCAATGGCCACGCGCCCGAGGCCACCCCGGCCGCGGAAGAAGAGATCGCGCGCGATACCTCTGTCGTCGCGGTGATCGACGGCGCGGGCGATGCCTTTGCGGCCACCCCCAGCGATGCGGCGGCCGATGGGCCTGCGGTGCCGGGCCTGGGCTTCGTGATCTCGACCCGCGGCAGTCAAAGCCGGACCGAGCCCGGCCACCCCGCCGCGCTCGCCCCCGGCAAGCGGCCCCGCGTCACCGCCTGCCCGGTCATGCATCTGTCCGACAGCGGGCGGCTGCTGGCCGGCGGCGGGCCGGGCGGCGACCGGCAGCTCCTGGCCATGGCGCAGGTTCTGGCCCGCCACCTTGGCCGGGGGGAGCCACTTCCCCAGGCCATCGCCGCACCGCGGGTCTTCTCGCAATCCGCGCCGCAATCCAGCACGCCGCACCTGGCCATGCCCGGACGCCTGCAGGTGGAAGAGGGCTGCGACCCGGCCCTGGTCGCGGCGCTGGCGGCGAAGGGCTACCGCGTGGTGCCGGTGGTGCCGGGCGGGCTGGGCTCGGCCTCGCTGTGCCTCGTCGCCAGCGGGCCGGGCGGGCTGGAGGCGCATGGCGATCCGCGGCGGGCCAGCGGGCAGATCGTGGCGGAGCTTTGGCCATGAGGGCCGCCAGCCATGCCACGATGGCCACGATCCCCGCCGCCGATTGGGATGGGTGCGCCGGGGGGGAAGACCCCTTGCTCTGGCACCGCCACCTGCTGGCGCTGGAGACGACGGGGGTGGCCACCGCGGCCACGGGCTTTGTGCCCCGGCCCGTCGTGCTGCAGGACGACCATGGCCGCATCGTCGCCGCCGCGCCCGCCTGGCTGAAAAGCCACTCCACCGCCGAGCTTGGCGTCGATCTCGGCCTGGCCATGGCCCATGAACGGCTGTGCGGCGCCTATTACCCCAAGCTGCAGGTCGAGGTGCCGATGATCCCCTTCGCCGGGCCGCGGATGCTGGTGGCGCCGGGGGTGGATCGCGCGGCGGCCATCGCGGGGCTCGCCGCGGGGCTGATCGCCGAGGCGCGGGCCACGGGCGCCGCCTCGGTCCAGGTCGCGCAGATCGCCGATCCGGCCGAGGCCCTCGCGCTGCAGGCCCAGGGCTTCGTCATCGCGGAAAGCAACACCTATCTCTGGCAGGCCGGGACCGAGACGCGCTTCGCCGACCGCCTGGCCCGCATGGGGTCACGCGCCCGCACGGAGATCCGCCGCGAAAGGCGCCGCGTGGCCGAGACGGGGTTGCGCTATCTCTACCTGCGCGACCAGGCGCTGAGCCCGGAACTCGCCGCCCGCTTCTACCCGCTTTACAAGGACAATTTCGACCGCCACGGCCATGCGCCCTGGCTGCCCGAAGCCTATTTCCACGAGGTTCTGCGCGTCATGCCAGAGGCCATCGACCTTGGCCTCGCGCTGGAGGGCGACCGCTGGGCGGGGGCGGTCTTCGGCATGGTGGGCGCGGGGCGGGGGCAGGTGCAATACTGGGGGCTGCAGGGGGCGAGCCGCTTCTTGCATTTCGAACTGGTGATCTATCGCGGCATCGAGCGCGGGCTGATTACCGGGCTGGACCAGCTGGATTACGCGGGCACCGGCCCGCACAAGGCCGAGCGCGGGTTGATCTCTTCGCCGGTCTGGACCGCCTTCTGGTTCCGCGACCCCGCCTTCGCCCCGGTGGCCGCCGCGGCCGCCGCCCGCAAGACCGCCGCCGCCCGGGCCGAGCGCCAGGCGCTGCGGGCGCGCTCTCCCCTCCGTCCGCTTCAGGAGTGACCCCATGACGCCATCCGCGACCGGCCGGTTCATCGCCACGTTCGACCAGCGCCTTGCCGAAGGCGCGGGGGTGTTCCTGCGCCTGCCCACGGGCGAGGTCAGCTGGGCCGAGGCGCGGGAGGCGATCTTGCGGCGGGCGGGGGGGCTGGCCGCGCTGGGGCTGCGGCCGGGCGACCGGGTGCTGCTGCGCGGACGCGAAGATCGGGCGGTGATCCTGACCTTCCTCGCCTGCCTGCGCGCGGGGATCACCCCGGTCCTGGCCGATGCCGAGGCGACCGATGCCGAATGCGCCGAGATCGCCGGGCTTTGCGATGTGGCCGCCGTGATCGCCGACCGTCCGGTGCCGGGCGCCCGCAGGCAGGTCACGCCGGAGGCCCTGCCCGAGGGCGCCCCCGTTCTCCCACCGCCCGAGGCCTTGCCCGAGGTCGCGCTGATGGTCCTGACCTCGGGGACGACCTCCACCCCCAAGGCGGTGGAGCTGACCCATGCCAACCTTCTGGCGCAGATGGACAGTTTTGCGGCGGTCTATGGCTTTGGGCCGGCCATGCGGCTGATGAACCTGCTGCCCTTGCACCATGTCGACGGGCTCTTGCGCGGGCCCTTCGCCGCCTTGTGGTTCGGCGCCTCGGTCGACCGCGCCCTCCGCTTTTCGGTGCAGGCGGTGCCCGCGATCCTGCAGGCCATCGCCCCCGCCGGTATCACCCATTTCGTCACGGTCCCCGCCATGCTGCGCATTCTGGAGCGGGTGGGCCAGGACCAGCCCCGGGCCTTCCGCCACGCGGGCTTTGCCTTCGTCCTGTGCAGCGCCGACCTCCTGGACGCCGCGCTCTGGCGCCGGTTCGAGGCGACGTTCGGCGTGCCGGTCGTCAATGCCTATGGGCTGAGCGAAGTGGTCTGCGATGCGCTGTTCGCCGGGCCCGACCCCGCCACCCGCCGCATCGGCAGCCTGGGCCGACCCGAGGGCGTGCGGGTCGCCGTGCTGGGGCCGGATGGCGCCCCCCTGCCCGCGGGCGAGACCGGGGAGCTTGCCCTTTCCGGCCCCACGGTGATGCGCGGCTATTTCGCGGCGCCGCAGGCGACGGCGGCGGTGCTGCGGGACGGCTGGTTTCACACCGGCGACCTGGTGCGCCAGGCGCCCGACGGGCTTTACGACTTCGTGGGCCGCCAGAAGACCGCCATCGTCTCGGCGGGCATGACGATCCACCCCGAGACCGCCACCCAGGCCCTGGCCGCCATGCCGGGCATGCGCGAGGCGGTGGCCTTCGGCCTGCCCGACCCCGCCTTGGGCGAAAAGCTGGTGGCCGTGCTGGTGCCGGAACCCGGGGCCGCGATCACCCCCGCCACGGCCGCGGCCCATCTGCGCGGCCTGATCTCGGCCGAGCGCGCGCCCCGCGACTATCGCCTGCTGGACGCCCTGCCGCGCAATGCCGCCGGAAAGGTCGTCCTCGCCCGGCTGCAAGAGCTGTGGTCCGAGACGCGCGCCGCCCTCTCCGACCCCGACCAGGTGCGCGAGGTCGCCGCCCGCTGCTTCAATCTTGACCCAGACCAGGTCGATTTCGACTCCACCCCCTTCAACACCGACAACTGGGATTCGCTGGCCCATATGGGGCTGATCGACGCGCTGGAAGAGGCTTATGGCATCCGCTTCTCGGCCCTGCAGATCGCGCTGATCGCATCGCTGGGGGATGCGCGGGATTTCGTCGCGGAAGAGCTGGCCAAACGATGAAGACCCTCGCCGAGATGCTGGCCCTGCCCCGGGCCGAGAGCCCCGCCATCGGCGCGCCGGGGCGCGACTGGCTGAGCCACGGGCGGCTGAGGCAGCTGGCAGCCGACATCCGGGCGCAGCTGCGCGCCCTTGGCATCGGCCCGCGCGACCGGCTGGCCCTGGCCCTGCCGAACGGGCCCGAGATGGCGGCGGCCTTCGTGACGCTCGCCCAAGGGGCGACCACAGCGCCGCTGAACCCCGGCTATCGGCGCGAGGAGTTCGACTTCTACCTGCAAGACCTGGCGCCCCGCGCGCTGATCCTGCCCGCGGGCCAGGACGGTCCGGCGCTGGAGGCCGCGCGGGCGCTGAACCTGACCGTGCTGCGGCTGGAACCATTGGAGGGCCCGGCGGGGCTCTTCCGGCTGAGCGGAGAGGGGCAGGCTGTGGCCGATGGCCTGCCGGGGCCGGGGGAGACCGCGCTGATCCTGCACACCTCGGGCACCACGGCGCGGCCGAAGATCGTGCCGCTTCTGCAGGCGAACCTCTGCGCCAGTGCCGGCAACATCGCGCAGGCCCTGGCGCTGACGCCGCAGGACCGTTGCCTGAACATCATGCCGCTGTTCCACATCCATGGGCTGATGGCCGGGGTGACCGCTTCGCTGGTGGCGGGGGGCTCTGTCTTTTGCGCGCCGGGCTTCGATGCGCTGAAGGTCTTTGCCTGGCTGGCCGAGGCGCGGGCCAGCTGGGTGACCGCGGTGCCCACGATGCACCAGGCGATGCTGGCCCGCGCGCCCCGCCACCGCGACACGATCGCCGCGCATCCCTTGCGCTTCCTGCGCTCGTCCTCGGCCCCCTTGCCCGCGCAGGTGATGGCCGAGCTGCAGGCCACCTTCGGCGCCCCGGTGATCGAGGCCTATGGCATGACCGAGGCCGCCCATCAGATGACCAGCAACCCGCTGGGGCCGGGGGCGCAGCGGCCGGGCTCGGTCGGGCTGGCGGCCGGGCCCCTGGTGCGTGTGGCGCATGAAAGCGAGGACCGCCTGGTGGATGGCCCGGGCGAAGTGGTGATCGCCGGACCCAATGTCACCCCGGGTTACGAGGCCAACCCCGAGGCCAATGCCAAGGCGTTTTTCCGCGCCGAGGGGCAAGACTGGTTCCGCACCGGCGACCTCGGCGTGCTGGACGCCGAGGGCTATCTGCGGCTGCGCGGGCGGCTGAAAGAGATCATCAACCGCGGCGGCGAGAAGATCAGCCCGCTGGAGGTCGATGCCGTGCTGATGGATCACCCCGCCATCGCCCAGGTCGTGACCTTTGCCCTGCCCCATCCGCGGCTGGGCGAAGAGCCCGCCGCCGCCGTCGTCCTGCGCGAGGGGCACAGCGCGACCGAGGCCCATATCCGCGCCTTTGCCGCCGAACGGATGGCCCGCGCCAAGGTGCCGCGCCGGGTGGTCATCCTGGACGAAATCCCCAAGGGCGCCACGGGCAAGCTGCAGCGCATCGGCCTCGCCCAACGTCTGGGGCTGGGCTAGGGCCGGATTGCCGGTTTGCAAAGCGGCGGCTTGCGGATAGATGACAGCATCGCCCCGGCCTGCCCTCAACCGCTTCGGTGCCCCGTGATCCCTGCCGCCCTGTTGCAAGATACGCTCGACCTGTTGTCGGAGATCGAAACCACCCCGCGCCCGGCGGATGCGGTCAGCTCGGCCTTTTTCCGGGGCCGACCGCTGGACGACCACGAGCGCGGCGCGGTGCTGGAGCTGGTCTATGTGCTCTTGCGGCACCGGGCGCGGCTGGGGTGGTGGCTGGCGCGGCAGGGCTTGCGCGATACGGCGCGCAACCGGGTGCTGGTCTGGGCGGTGCGCGGCGCAGGCCTGGCGCCCGAGGCGGCCGGCCGGCTCTTTGCCAGCGCGGGGCTTTCGACGGAGAGGGCGGTGCTGGCGGGCATGTCCGCGGGGATCGACCATCCCGACATGCCCGAGGCGGTGCGGCTGGAATGCCCGGATTGGGCGCTTGGGCCCCTGAAGCAGCGGTTCGGCGCGGGCTTTGCGGCGGAGATGGCAGCGATGCTGGGGGCGCCGCCGCTGGATCTGCGGGTGAACCCGGTCAAGACCACGCGGGACGCCGTTCTGCGCGGCCTGCTGGCGCAGGGGATTGCGGCCGAGCCCATGCCGCTTGCCTCCCAGGGCATCCGGATCGGCGCGCGCCTGTCGCTGGCCCGTCTGGCGGGGTTGAAAAGCGGCGAGATCGAGATCCAGGACGAGGGCTCGCAGCTGGTGGCCGAGCTGGTCGGCGCCCGTCCCGGCGAGCGGGTGGTAGATTTCTGCGCGGGCGCCGGGGGCAAGGCCCTGGCCCTGGCAGCGGCGATGGGCAACCGCGGCCATCTGATCGCCTGCGACGTGAACGAGGCGCGGCTGAAGCGCGCGGCCGAGCGTCTGCGCCGGGCGGGGCTGCACAATGTCGAGACCCGGGTGCTGGCGTCCGAGACCGACAAATGGGTCAAGCGGCACAAGCTGGGCTATGACCGCGTGCTGATCGACGCGCCCTGTTCGGGCACGGGCACCTGGCGGCGCAACCCGGATGCGCGGTGGCGCGCGCCGGACCTGGGGCTGGCGGGGCTTTGCGCGCTGCAGGCCCGCATCCTGGCGAGTGCCGCGCGGCTGGTCAGGCCCGGCGGGCGGCTGGTCTATGCGACCTGCTCGGTTCTGGTCGAGGAAAACGAAGCCCAGGTTCAGGCCTTCCTGGCCGCGACGCCGGGCTTTCGGCAGGTTCCGGTGTCCGAGGTCGCCCCGGGCTTGACCCGGGGCCTCGACCTGTCCTTGACGCCGCTTCAGAACGGCACGGACGGGTTCTTTGCCGCCGTGCTGGAGCGCGCCCCTTAGTCTTCGGCCTTCGGAAGCGGCACGCCCTTGGTGGTGAACTTCTGGCCCTTGAAGGCCATGCGCGACGGGCGCTTCTTCTCTCCGGGCCGGGTCAGGGGCTGGACGGCCGGGACCAGCTGCTCGGCACGCGGGCCGATCAGATCGGCGCGGCCCATCTCGCGCAGCGCCTCGCGCAGCAGGGGCCAGTTGTCGGGGTCGTGATAGCGCAGGAAAGCCTTGTGCAGCTTCCTTTGACGCCCGCCGCGCACGGTCGCCACGGGCTCTGCCGCCCCCCGCCGCACGCCTTTCAGCGGGTTGACCCCAGTGTGATACATGGCCGTCGCGGTGGCCATGGGCGAGGGCAGGAAGGTCTGCACCTGATCCGCGCGATACTTGTTCTTTTTCAACCAGATGGCGAGGTTCAGCATATCCTCGTCCGTGGTCCCAGGATGGGCCGCGATGAAATAGGGGATGAGGTAATACTTCTTCCCCGCCTCTTTCGCCGCCGCGTCGAACATCTCCTTGAAGCGGTCATAGGTGCCGATGCCGGGCTTCATCATGACGTCGAGCGGCCCGCGCTCGGTATGCTCCGGCGCGATCTTGAGGTAGCCGCCGACGTGGTGGGTCACCAGCTCCTTGACGTATTCCGGCGACTTCACCGCCAGGTCATAGCGCACGCCCGAGGCGACCATGACCTTCTTGATCCCCTTCACCTCGCGCACCTTGCGGTAAAGGCGGATCAGCTCGTCGTGGCTCGTGTTCAGGTTCGGGCAGATGTCGGGGAAGACGCAAGAGGGCAAGCGGCAGGCGGCCTCGATCTTGGGGTCTTTGCAGGCCATGCGATACATGTTCGCGGTCGGCCCGCCGATGTCGGAGATGACGCCCGCAAAGCCCGGCGTCTTGTCGCGGATCTTCTCGATCTCACGCAGGATCGACCCTTCCGAGCGGTTCTGGATGATCCGCCCCTCGTGTTCGGTGATCGAACAGAAGGTGCAGCCGCCGAAGCAGCCGCGCATCACGGTGACGGAGGTCTTAATCATGTCCCAGGCGGGGATCTTCGCCTCGCCATAGGCGGGATGCGGCACACGGGCGTAAGGCAGGTCGTAAACCGCGTCCATCTCTTCCGAGGTCAGGGGGATCGGCGGCGGGTTCAGCCAGAGGTCGCGGTCGCCGTGGCGCTGGACCATGGGCCGCGCATTGCCCGGGTTGGCCTCGCGGTGCAGCACACGAGAGGCGCGCGCATAGGCCTCCTTGTCGACCTCGACCACCTCGCAGGAGGGCAGGCGGATGACGACCTCGCCCGGCTTGCGACCGGCGCCCTCGTCGGGGCTGTCGATGTCGTCGGCGGCGATCTCGGTATAACCCTCGGGGACGGGGCGGAACAAAGCCACGCCGCGCACGTCGTCGATCTCGCGCGCCTTTTCGCCCGCGGCCATGCGGCGGGCGATCTCGACGATGGCGCGCTCGGCATTGCCATAGACCAGAAGGTCGCCCTTGGCATCGGCGAGGATCGACCGCCGCACCTTGTCGGACCAATAGTCGTAATGGGCGATGCGGCGCAGCGAGGCCTCGATGCCGCCCAGGATCACCGCGACATCCTTGAAGGCCTCGCGGCACCGCTGGGCGTAGACGATGGTGGAGCGATCCGGCCGCTTGCCGCCCTCGCCCCCCGCCGTATAGGCATCATCGGAACGGATCTTGCGGTCCGAGGTATAGCGGTTGACCATGCTGTCCATGTTCCCGCCGGTGACGCCGAAGAACAGCCGCGGACGGCCGAGCGCCTTGAACGCCTCCGCCGACTGCCAGTCGGGCTGCGATATGATGCCGACGCGGAACCCCTGGCTCTCCAAGAGGCGCCCGATGATCGCCATGCCGAAGGAGGGATGGTCGACATAGGCATCGCCCGTCACGAGGATGATGTCGCAGGCCTCCCAACCGAGCGCGTCCATCTCGGCGCGGCTCATCGGCAGGAAAGGCGCCGCCGCCTCCGGCTTGGCACGGGGAGAGAGCTTGGGAACGGGGGGATGCATGCTGGACATCCCACCAGCCTATAGGCGCATGGGGGGGAGATTTCAATTCGGATTGGGCCCGCGCGGTCGTCCCGGCGGGATGCGATTGAACTGCAACGCGATCCTGCTGGATTGTGCCAACTCTGCGCTTGAGGGAAGCCTATCTCCCGAGAGATGCCGCCGGCACGTGCCCGACCGTTGCAGCGCGGGGCCAGTCAGCCGCCCCGCGCCAAGGTTTCAGCCCCGCCAGGACTCCTTGTCGAGAAGCCCTTCCAGCAACATCAGGCGATGCGCGCTGAAGTCGCCCGGCTGCGGCGTGAGGCCCCGCATGGCGCGCACGAAGAACTGGCGGAAGTCCTCGCGCTCCTGGCACCAGGCCAGCAACTTGACCCCTTGCGGCGGGTGGACCAAGGCCAGCGGCAGCACGCTGCGCGTGGTCTGATTCCCTGATTGGTCGGTGTAGCCGAAGGCGACCGGCCGGGTGGCGCGGATCGCGGCATGCAAGGTGGCGAGGTCGGCAGCGGCCGCCTCGGGCATATGCTGCGGCCAATAGGCGGCAGGACGCACGTCGAAGAGCTGGTAGATCTGGCCAAGAAGCGCGGCCTCGGGGTCCGTCTCGGCCAGACGTGCGAGCGCCGCCTTGGCCGCCGCCGCGCCGACAGGGTCGCCGCGATGGCCGGCAAGGGCAAGACCGCGCAGGGCCGCATCGCGGAGATCGGGGTCCATGGCCGGGGTCGGGCGCGCCACGGCCGCGCCATTCCCAAAGCCGATTGCAGCCGCGGCACCGGCAATCCGGGTGCCCAGCGTGCGGCGGGTGAGGGTCATGGGCGACGTGCGACCGGGTCGCATGGCGAATCCTCCTGTGGCGGAAAAAGGCGACCTGAATTGCATGGCGAAGGGGCTTCGGTCGAGTCTTTTCGCGCGGCGATGGCCAGGGACGAAACGCGCGCGTCGCAGGCGCCCGAAATCTGCCCCCCGCGCTGGCCCCTTCCATTTCGCCATCACGGGGCCTTGCTCTCACGCCAAACTTACAAGGCCGCGTCGCTTGGCATCTGCCCGCGTGGCCCCCCTCACGCCCGCAGCCCCTCGGCCACGGCCGCGATGACCGCCGACACTCGGCGGGGCAGGTGGCTTTTGGAGGGGCGGAGCGCGAAGATCGGCAGTTCGGGCTTTTCCCATTCCGCCAGAACCTCGACCAGGGCGCCGCTGCGCAAGTCGTCCTCGACCAGATGGCGGGGGACGTAGATCAGCCCCGCGCCCCCCAAGGCCGCGGCGCGCTGCGCTTCGTCGGAGTTCAGCTCCATCTGCCCGCGCACCGTCACGCTGACCGTCCTGCCGTCCTGCCCCTTGAACCCCCATTTGCCGCGCGGGTTCAGGTTGCCATTCAGGATGCAGCGCGCGGCGGCGAGGTCGGGGGGCGTCCTCGGCGTCCCGAAGCGGTGCAGATGCGCCGGGGCCGCGCAGCAGACGAAACCATATGTCCCGACCCGCCGCGCGATCATCCCGCCGGAGACCAGGTGCCCGACCCGGATCGCCAGGTCGAAGCCCTCGGCGACCAGGTCCACGCGGCGGTCGCTCAGCGCCAGGTCCACCACCAGCTCGGGCGCCGCATCGACCAGGCGGGACAGGATGCCCACCAGCTTCTTCGTCCCGAGCGTCGTCGGCCCCGAGACCCGGACCCTCCCCCGCGGCCGATCCTCCGCCGGGCCGCCGATCTCGCCCAGCCGGGCATAGGCGTCGAGAACTTCGGTCGCCTTGTCGAGAAACTCCTGCCCCGCCTCGGTCAGCCGGAGCGAGCGGGTGGTGCGTTCGATCAGCCGCAGGCCGAAGCGGTCCTCGATGGCCTGCACGCGGCGGCCCACCATGGCGGCCGACAGGCCAAGCTGGGCGGCGGCGGCGGCAAAGCTTCCGGCGCGGGCGACGGTGACGAAGGTCTGCAGGCTGGGCAGGTCGCTCATTCGATAC
>CAMFIX010000055.1 GCA_945952425.1 uncultured Pseudorhodobacter sp.
GGCCTGGTGGGTCGTGGTGTTGGGGATCGGGGTGTGGGGTGCGGTCTATGTGTCTGCAGCGGGGGGGGTCGCGGGCGCCGATCTGGTGGTTCTGGCGGTGCCGGTGGGGGCGATGGGGGCGATTGCCGCCGAGATCGCGCCGCATCTGGCGCCGGGCTGCACCGTCACCGATGTGGGCTCGGTCAAGCAGGCGGTGGTCGCCGCCGTCGCTCCGCATCTGCCCGAGGGGGTGCATTTCATCCCCGGCCACCCGATGGCGGGGACGGAGTTCTCCGGGCCGCGGTCCGGCTTTGCTACTTTGTTCGTCAACCGCTGGTGGCTGTTGACGCCGGGCACGGTCGACCGGGCCGCTGTCGAAAAGCTGACCGCGCTGATTGTCGCCATGGGCGCCAAGGTCAACGAGATGACGCCCGAACACCATGACCAGGTGCTGGCCGTCGTCTCTCATACCCCGCACCTGATCGCCTATACGATGGTGGGGGTGGCCGATCATGTGGCCCAGGTCTCGAACTCCGAAGTCATAGAATATTCCGCCTCTGGTTTCCGCGACTTCACCCGGATCGCGGCCTCTGACCCCACGATGTGGCGCGACGTCTTCCTGACCAACAAGGAGGCCGTGCTGGACATCCTCGGCCGCTTTGCCGAAGAGCTGTTCGTCCTGCAACGCGCCATCCGCATGGGCGATGGCGACCACCTTTTCGACTATTTCACCCGCACCCGCGCCATCCGCCGCGGCATCATCGAGGCGGGCCAGGACACCTCCGCCCCCGATTTCGGCCGCGTCGCGGTGAAGGAATGAAATCCGTCGCGCTGGCGCTTTGCCTGTTGCCGGCGCTCGCCACGGCGCAGGAGGCGAGCCAGCGCCCAATGCCCCGCACCGCGAATTTGACCGCCCCGGATGACCCGCTCGCCGCCCTGCGTCCGCAGCCGAGACCGGCCGGGTTGACGGCCACAGCGCCCACTGTCGCCGCAGCCTCCACCTGGCCCCGCCCGCAACCCCGGCCGGAAAACCTCGCCCCCGCGCCGCAGGTCACCCTGGTTTCGGCGCCGAAGCCGCAGGTGCAGCAAAAGACCAAACCCTCGATGACCGGCGCTGTCTGCGGCCGCCCCGAGATCAAGGGGCAGACGCTCGCCCCCATGCGCTCCACCGTCAAGGGCTGCGGCATCGCCCAGCCGGTTTCGGTCACTTCGATTGCCGGTGTCACCTTCTCCCCGGCGCCGACCATCGACTGCGACGAGGCGGTGGCCCTGTCGCAATGGGTCAGCGGCGCCCTGCAACCGGCCTTCAACGGCCAGGTCACAAAGGCCGAGGTCGCCGACAGCTACGCCTGCCGCCCGCGGAACAATGTGCGCGGCAACCCGGTGTCGGTCCATGGGCTGGGCGAGGCCATCGACATTTCGGGCGTCGTGCTGAAGTCAGGCCAGCAGGTCATCGTGACGCCGCGGCTGGACCGGCGCTGGCAGAAGGCGCGCAAGGATGCTTGCGGCACCTTCACCGTGATCCTCGGGCCGGGCTCGGACGGCTATCACGAGAACCACATCCATTTCGACGTCAGCCAGCACGGCGGCGGGCCTTACTGCAGGTAAGGCGCGGGCCCCAGCGGGATCGGGCCAAGCGCCATCCGCCCGGCCTTCATGACCAAGGGCAGGACCAGCTCGGCCGGGTCATCGCCCGCCTGCGCCAGCCCCTCCAGCGCCCCCATCAACCCGCCGCGCATCCCAGGCTGGATCAGCCCGAGCCCGATCGCCGCATCCGGAATCGCCTGCCAGCCCTTGATCCGCAGCTCGATCTGCCCCTCCGCCTGGCCCTGCGGATCGGCGGCCAGCTGCCCCGAGCCCTCCAGCTCCAGCTTGCCCCAGGACAGGTCCAGCGTGCGGACCTCCACCCCCTGGACCTGCACCGCTTCCCATGTCATCGGCGCGGCCAAGGGCAGGCGCGCATCGAAGCGCAGGTTGGCGATCTTCGGGCCGAGCCCGCCCAGGTTGCTGCCCTCGGGCAAAGTGATGTCATCGGCCTGCAACCACAGTTTCAGGGCCTGGTCGGCGGTCTCCTGCGCGGCCCCCAGCACATGGGCCGTCGAAATCGCCCAGCCTTTCGAAGAGCTTACCGCGATCTTCTCCCATTCCACGCGAACCTCCCGCGGGTCGAACCCCGCCTCGGGCGCCATCCTGAGCGAGCCCTCGATCTTCGGCGCATCCAGGGTCAGAACCTGGTCGCCCAAAGTCAGCTTCTGCCCGCCCGGCAGCACGCCGATCAGGTGCCAGGGCTTCCAGAACATCGCGAAAACCTGGCCGAAAGGCGCCTGCCAATCCCAGCCGGTGCCCGCGAAATGCGGGTCCGTCACCGTCAGGTCGAAGCGGTCGAGAAAGCCTGCGACGGAGAGGCCGGTGTTCTCGGCCACCAGCCCCTGCGCCTCTTGCTGCGCGAACCAGTCGGCGACCCGCGCCTTGACCTCGCGCGCCACCACGAACCAGGCCACAGCCCAAACGGCCGCCAGCACCAGCCCCGCCCGCAGAACCCATTTCAACATCGGCCTTCCCCTTCGCCTTTCCCCCTGATTACATTGAGCAAAGGGAAAGGGCCACTCAAGATGGATGCGCTTTGGGTCTTCGGCTATGGCTCGCTGATCTGGAACCCGGGCTTTGCGGTGGCCGAAAGGCGGCTGGCGCGGGCCAAGGGCTGGCATCGCAGTTTCTGCATGAAATCCACCCATTACCGCGGCACGGCCGAGCGGATGGGGCTAGTTCTGGCCTTGGACGCCGCGCCGGATGCCACCTGCCACGGGCTGGCCTTGCGCGCCGAAGACCCCGCGACGGCGCTGCCCTATCTGCGCGACCGCGAGCTTTCGGGCTCGGGCTATGAAGAGCACTGGCTGGAGGTCGCGACCGACCAGGGCCCGGTGACCGCCCTGGCCTTTTGCATCAACCCCTCGCGGCCCGATTACCTGCGGCTGCCCCTGCCAGACCAGGCCCGGCTGATCGCCGTGGCCGAGGGCGAGCGCGGCCCGAACCGCGATTACCTCTTTTCCACCGCCGCGCACTTGGCCGAGCTTGGCATCCCCGATGCCGAGATGGAGGCGCTGGTGGCCCTGGTTCGCGCGCTTTGACCGCAAATTTCTTGGACTTTTGCGATGTCCTGCTAAGGTAAACAAAAAAGGGCAGGACATGACCGAGGCAAGCGCACCGATCTCTTTCACCCAGCCGGTCCGGCAGGTGCTTTCGATGCTTTTGGCCTGCGGGCTGGTGGGCGGCGGCATCTGGCTGATCCGGGCCGAGGTTCTGGGGATCATCCACGCCAACCCTTATCTCGACGCCTTCATCATCGCGGTCTTCCTTCTGGGGGTGCTGACCTGCTTTTGGCAGGTCGTCATCCTGATCCAGTCGGTGCGCTGGATCGAGACGTTCGTGAACGACGCGCCGGGCAGCGAGCAGGCCGCGCCGCCCCGGCTGCTGGCGCCCCTGGCCGCGCTGCTCCGCGGGCAAAAGCGGCAGATCACCTCGTCCAACGCCAATTCGATCCTGGATTCGGTCGCCACGCGCATCGACGAGGCGCGCGACATCACGCGCTATCTGACCAACCTGCTGATTTTCCTCGGGCTTCTGGGCACGTTCTATGGGCTCGCCACCACGATCCCCGCCATCGTCGCCACGATCAAGAACCTGGCGCCGCAGCAGGGCGAGACCGGGGTCGCGATCTTCGCCAAGCTGATGGCGGGGCTGCAGGAACAGCTCGGTGGCATGTCGACGGCGTTTTCGTCGTCCCTGATGGGGCTGGCGGGCTCGCTGATCGTGGGCCTGCTGGAACTGTTCGCCAGCCACGGCCAGAACCGCTTTTACCGCGAGCTGGAGGAATGGCTCTCGACCATCACCCGCCTGGGCTTCGTCTCCGACGGCGAGGGCGACGAGGCCGCGATGATCCCGCAGCTTCTGGAGCATATGGCGGGGCAGGTGGAAGTCTTGCAGACCCTTTTCCTGCAGGCCGAGGAGGGCCGGGTCGCGACGGAAGAGCGGCTTGTCGAATTGTCCAATGCGATCAGCGGGATGCAGGCCGATCCTGCCGAACTCGCCGCGCTGAACCGCATCGCGGAGGGGCAAGAGGCGATCCTGGCCGCGCTTGGCGCCTTGGCCGCGCCCGAAGGCGGCCCGGGCTGGTCGGATGCCGAAAGCCGGATGCGGCTGCGCTCGATCGACGTGCAACTCCTTCGTATCCTTGAGGAATTGTCGGCCGGACGGCAAGAGGCCATCGCCGATTTGCGCGCCGAGCTGGGCGGGTTGACCGCCGCGATCAAGAAGGCGCGCTGAGATGGGCCTCTCGCGCCGCCGCCGCGAAGAGCCGAACATCTGGGCCGGCTTCGTCGATGCGGTGACGACGCTGCTGATGGTGCTGATGTTCGTCCTGACCATCCTGACCGTCGCCCAATCCGTGCTGCGCGACACGATCACCTCGCAGTCGAACGAATTGTCCGAGTTGAACGCCCAGGTCGCCCAGCTGGCTGAGGCTTTGGGCCTTGAAAAGACCAAGGCCGAGGGGCTGCAGACCCAGGTCGGCACCCTGTCGGCCAGCCTCGCCGCCGCCAAGGCCGAGGGCGAGAAACAGTCGGCGCTGGTCGCGACGCTCAGCGCCCAGCTGACGGCGAAGGAGGGCGAGCTGGCGACGGCGCAAGGCAAAATCGCCAGTTTCGAGGCGCAAGTGGCGAGCCTGCTTGCGCAATCCGAGACGCAAAAGGCGCAGATCACCGACCTGCAGGCCGCCGAGGCCAAGGCCGTCTCGGACCAGGAGGCGCTGAGCCTGGCGCTGGCCAAGGCCCGCAGCGAGATCGACGCCGGGGCCGAGGCCGCCCGCCTCGCCGCCGCCCGCCGCGACGCTTTGGAGGCGCTGATCGCCGATCTGAAGAAGCAGTCCGCCAGCAAGGACGCCGATCTTGCCGCCGCGCAAACCGCGCTTTCGGCGGCCGAACAGCAGCGGCTGGTGGATGCCGCTGCCGCGCAAGCCCTTCAGGACAAACTGAAAAACTCCGATGCCGAGCTGACGGCAATGACTTTGGCGCTGGAAGAACAGCGCCGCAAGGCCGAGGAGACCCTGACCCTTCTCGCCGCCGCCGAGGCCGCCAAGACCCAGGCCGAGAACCTGGCCCAGACCAACGACAAGGGCGCCGCCCTGGCCGAGGCGCAGAAAATCCTATCGGAAAAGGATGCGCAACTGGCCGAACAGGCCCGCAACGTCGCGCTTCTGAACCAGCAGATGGTCGCGCTGCGCGCCCAGCTGACGCAGCTGCAGGGCCTTCTGGACGCCTCCGCCGCCAAGGATGCCGACAACAAGGTCCAGATCGCGGCTTTGGGCAGCCAGCTGAACCAGGCGCTCGCGCAAGTCGCCGCCGAGCAGAAGGCCCGCGCCGATCTGGAGGCCGCCGAGGCCGAAAGGCTGAAGGCCGAAAACACCGACCTCGCCAAGTATCGCTCTGAATTCTTTGGCGAACTCTCGAAGCTTCTGGCCGACAAGCAGGGCGTCCGCGTCGTCGGCGACCGCTTCGTCTTTTCCTCGGAAGTGCTGTTCCAGCCCGGCGCCGCCGACCTCTCGCCCGAGGGCCAGGCCCAGATCGCCTCGGTTGTCCAGACGCTGGACCAGGTCGTCCCGCAAATCCCCCCGGCGATCAACTGGATCATCCGGGTCGACGGCCATACCGATGCGACGCCGCTGTCCGGCACCGGCGCCTTCAAGGACAATTGGCAGCTCTCCCAGGCCCGCGCGCTCGCCGTGGTGCGCTACATGACCGACGTCCTGGGCTTCCCGCCGAACCGCCTAGCCGCCGCGGGCTTCGGCGAGTTTCAACCCGTCGCCCCGGGAAACACCCCCGAGGCCTTGGCCCAAAACCGCCGGATCGAGCTGAAGCTGACCGAAAGGTAACCAGGGGCGCCGCGCCCCTTGCTCCTTTCATACTGGCTCAAATATCCCACGGGGAGGTCCGGAGGGGTGTGAAACCCCTCCGGCGCGTGTCACGCGTGGATCGCCCCGTCGCCGCAGGCCAAAGCCGCCTCGCGCACGGCTTCCGAATAGGTCGGATGGGCGTGGCAGGTCAAAGCCACATCCTGCGCCGCGGCGCCGAACTCCATCGCCACGCAAATCTCGTGGATCATGTCGCCCGCGCCCGGCCCGATGATATGGGCGCCGAGAATCCGGTCGGTCGCGGCATCGGCGAGGATCTTGACGAAGCCTTCGGCCTGAAACACCGCCTTGGCCCGCGCATTGCCCATGAAGGGGAACTTGCCCGCCTTATAGGCCCGCCCGGCCTCTTTCAGCGCCTCTTCCGTCGCGCCGACCGAGGCGACCTCGGGCGTGGTATAGATCACGCCAGGGATCACGCCGTAATTCACATGCCCATGTTTTCCCGAGAGAATCTCGGCCACCGCCATGCCCTCATCCTCGGCCTTGTGCGCCAGCATCGGCCCCGCCACCGCATCGCCGATCGCGTAAATCCCCGGCACGTTGGTCGCCCAATGCGCATCGGTCTTGACCGTGCCGCGCGGGCCCATCTCGACGCCCAAAGCCTCCAGCCCGAGGCCTGCAGTATAGGGTTTGCGCCCCGTCGCGACCAGGACGACCTCGGAGGTCAGCGCGGCCTCGCTGCCGTCCTTGCGCAGTTTATACCGCGTGACAGCGCCCGCTGCCGTCACATCCACCCCCTTCACCGCGGCACCGATGATGAATTTAAGCCCCTGTTTCGCAAGGATTCTCTGGAAGCTCTTTTGCACCTCGCCGTCCATGCCGGGGGTGATCGCCTCCAGGAACTCCACCACCGTCACCTTGGCGCCGAGCCGCGCATAGACCGAGCCGAGCTCCAGCCCGATGACGCCCGCGCCGATCACGGTGACCGAGGCGGGCATTTTCTCCAGCGCCAGCGCGCCGGTCGAGGTCACGACGGTCTTCTCGTCCACCGTCACGCCGGGCAGGCTCGCGGGCTCCGACCCCGTGGCGATCACGATGTTTTTGGCCGTGTAAGTTTGCTCGCCAACCTTCACCTGGCCCGGAGCGGCGATCTGCCCCCAGCCCTTCAGCCAGGTGACCTTGTTCTTCTTGAACAGGAACTCGATGCCCTTGGTGTTGCCGTTCACCACATCTTGTTTGTAGCTTTGCATCTTGCCCCAATCCACGGTAGGATTGGCGCCCATCAGCCCCATCTTTTCGAAATTCTCATGCACCTCGTGCAGGTGATGGGTGGCGTTCAAGAGCGCCTTGGAGGGGATGCAGCCGACGTTCAGGCAGGTGCCGCCAAGCGTCTCGCGGCCCTCGACCACGGCGACCTTCTGGCCCAGCTGGGCGCAGCGGATCGCCGCGACATAGCCGCCGGGGCCTGCGCCGATGATGATCGTGTCGAAGTCGGACATTTCGTTTCCTTTCGTCGAAGCCGGGGGGCCAGCCCCCCGGACCCCCCGGGATATTTCGGGACCAATGAAATCAGAAGAGCGCGGCCAGCAACATGCCGATGGTGGCGAAGAAGCCGGCGGCCCAGATCGCCGAGCGCCCCGGCGCCCAGCCGAGCGCATAGGCCGGCACATAGGCAATGCGGGCGATGAGGTAGATCTCGGCGCAGAGGCCGGTAAACCACGAGGATTGGCCGGAGAGGGTGACGACCAAGACCGCGATGGTGAAGAGGATCAGCCCCTCGAAATGGTTGTTCAAGGCGCGCTGCAGGCGGCCGGTCCGGATCGACAAGGGGCGCGGCGGCGGCGTATCGCGGGGGGAGGAGGTATAGTCCGTCCCCAGCTCCTGGTTGGCGGGGATGGAGAAGAGGACGAATTGCACGACCTGCAGCAGGGCGGAAAGGGTGAGGGCGGTGAGTTCGGGGGTCATGGGTTCGCTCATTGAAAGATTTCTGCGGCGGCCTGTCGTGGGGCAAAGGCCCGGCGCAATACAAAGATCATGCCAAGCCAGCATATGACGCGCACCAAATGCGGGACCAACAGGTGCCAGGACTCTGCACTGGTCTGTAACATGGGTAAAAGACCGAACAAGAACAGGCCGAAGGCGAGTGGCGCCAGCTCTCGCCCGAAGACCAGCAGACTTGTGACAGAAAGCGCTTGCAACAAGATCACCGCCCAGACGAGCCACGGGCAGACCCCGAGGAAGACCGGGGCGAAGGTGGCCAAGATGCAGACCCCGTTCATGAACCAGGCCACAGTGGCCAGGATCGTAAGGCGCCATATCAGCTTTGCCACCTTCATGTCTGTTTACAAATCCATCAACAGCCGCCGCGGGTCTTCCAGCGCCTCTTTCACGCGCACCAGGAAGGTCACCGCGCCTTTGCCGTCGACGATGCGGTGATCGTAAGACAAAGCGAGATACATCATCGGGCGGATCACGATCTGGCCGCCCACAACCACGGGCCGGTCCTGGATCTTGTGCATCCCCAGAATCCCCGATTGCGGCGGGTTCAGGATCGGCGAGCTCATCAGCGAGCCATAGACCCCCCCGTTCGAGATGGTGAACGAGCCGCCCTGCATCTCGGCCATGGTCAGCTTGCCGTCGCGGGCGCGCAGGCCCATTTCGGCGATCTTCTTCTCGATGGCGGCAAAGCTCATCTGGTCGGCGTCGCGCAGGACCGGCACCACCAGGCCCGAGGGCGTGCCGACCGCGACCCCCATATGGACATAGTTCTTGTAAACCACATCCTGACCGTCGATCTCGGCATTGACCTCGGGGATTTCCTTCAAGGCATGGATGCAGGCCTTCACGAAGAAGGACATGAAGCCGAGCTTAACCCCATGTTTCTTCTCGAAAACATCCTTGTAGGTGTTGCGCAGCTCCATGATGCCGGACATGTCGACCTCGTTATAGGTCGTCAGCATGGCGGCGGTGTTCTGGGCATCCTTCAGGCGCTTGGCGATGGTGGCGCGCAGGCGGGTCATCTTGACGCGCTCTTCCCGGGCGGCGTCATCGGCGGGGATCGGGGCGCGCGGGATGGCGGCGGGGGCAGGGGTGACGGCGACCGGGGTCGGCGCGGGGGCGGCGGCGGGGACGTCTTCCTTCATGATCCGCCCGTCGCGGCCCGAGCCGGTGACCTGGTCGGGCGAAATCCCGGCCTCGGCCATGGCTTTCTTGGCGGAGGGGGCGTTTTCGACGTCCTTGCGCTCGGCGATGACCTCGGGGCCGGCCCCGGGCGAGCCTATGGCGGCGGCGGCCTCGATCTTGGGTTCCGGCGCCTTGGCCGGGGCGGCAGCCACCGCCCCTTCGGAGACGATGGCCAGCCGGGCCGAGGCCGCGACGGTTGCCCCTTCGGGCGCCAGAATCTCCAACAGCACGCCCGCCACCGGCGAGGGCACTTCGACCGAGACTTTGTCGGTTTCCAGCTCGCAGAGCATTTCGTCCTGCTTCACCGCATCGCCCGGCTTCTTGAACCAGGTCGACACGGTGGCTTCGGTCACGCTTTCGCCCAGGGAGGGCACCATCACATCGGTCATTTCTTGTCCTCTCAGGCCAGCGCGTCGGTGACGAGGGCCGTTTGTTGGGCTTTGTGCTTGGAGGCCAGGCCCGTGGCGGGCGAGGCCGAGGCGACGCGGCCGGCGTAACGGGCGCGGGTGTGTTTCGCGCCGATCTTGGTCAGGATCACTTCCAGCTCGGGCTCGATGAAGGACCAGGCGCCCTGGTTCTTCGGCTCTTCCTGGCACCAGACCCATTCGGCCTGTTTGAACCGCGAGAGCTCCGCCGTCAGCGAGACGGTCGGCACCGGGTAGATCTGTTCCAGCCGCAGAAGATAGGTGTCAGACTGCCCGCGCGCGTCGCGTTCGGCCAGAAGGTCGTAATAGACCTTGCCCGAACAGATCACGACCTTGCGGATCTGGTCGTCGGCGTTCAGCTTGACCGTGGAATGGCCGCGCTGCGCGTCATCCCACAGCACGCGGTGGAAGGTCGAGCCGTCGATGAAATCCGCCGCATCCGAAACCGCCATCGGGTGACGCAACAGGCTTTTCGGCGTCATCAGGATCAGGGGTTTGCGGAAGTCGCGGTGAATCTGGCGGCGCAGGATGTGGAAATAGTTCGACGGAGTCGAGCAATTCGCCACGATCCAGTTTTCCTCGGCGCTCAGCTGCAGGAAGCGTTCCAGACGCGCGGAGGAGTGTTCCGGCCCCTGGCCTTCGAAGCCATGCGGCAGCAGGACGACCAGCCCCGACATGCGCAACCACTTGGATTCGCCCGAATTCACGAACTGGTCGAACATGATCTGCGCGCCATTGGCGAAGTCGCCGAACTGCGCCTCCCACAAGGTCAGCCCGTTCGGCTCGGCCAGCGAATAGCCGTACTCAAACCCCAGAACCGCATATTCCGACAGCATCGAATCGATGACCTCATACCGCGCCTGGCCGGGGCGGATGTGGTTCAGCGGATAGTGGCGTTCCTCGGTCGTCTGGTCGATCCAGCCGGAGTGGCGCTGGCTGAAAGTGCCGCGGGTGCAGTCCTGGCCCGCCAGACGCACCGGGAAACCCTCGACCTGCAGCGAGCCGAAGGCCAGGGCCTCGGCCGTGGCCCAGTCGAAGCCCTTGCCGCTGGCGAACATCTCTTTCTTGGCGTCCAGCTGGCGCGCCACGGTCTTGTGGATGTCGAAGCCCTCGGGCACGCGGGTCAGGGCGGCGCCGACCTCGGCCAGCGTCTCGGCCTTGATCCAGGTTTCGCCGCGCTGGTAATGCTCCAGATCCTTGGGTTGCAGGTTCTTCCAGCGCCCATCCAGCCAGTCGGCCTTGTTGGCCTTGTAGATCTTGCCGGCCTCGAAATCCTCGTTCAGCTTGGCCTGGAAGGCGGCCTTCATATCCTCGATCTCGCCCTCGGGGATCAGCCCGTCCTTCACCAGACGTTCGGCATACAGTTGCAGCGTTGTCTTTTGCTTGCGGATCTTGTTGTACATCGCCGGGTTGGTGAACATCGGCTCGTCGCCTTCGTTGTGACCGAAGCGGCGATAGCAGAAGATGTCGATGACGACATCCTTG